>NATN01000242.1 GCA_002085355.1 Candidatus Zhuqueibacterota bacterium 4484_87
AAAGATTGAAATTTTTACGGCTCAATAATTTTCGTTTTTCTGCGACGCTGAGACTTCAGGGAAGAAAAAAAGATAGCGGGAAAAAAGAATCCGCAATCGAAGAACAGCAGCAGTTTTTCGATCCGGTCACCGGAGAACCGGTTTCTGAACAGGAATATTACGATCGCCTCTACCAACCGGGCGGGGATCGTTTCGACGTTAATGATAGATTTTCCGGTCTTGACATTTCTTGGCGCATGTCGTTGGCGTTGAGCTTCTCGCTGAACAATTACAATCCTGAAAATCCAGTGAAAAATTACTATCTGGACATCAATGGCATGGAAGTGCAGCTCACCAAGAACTGGAAAATCAACTACAGCGCCCATTACGATTTGCGCACCAAACAGGTGGTGAATCATTCCTTCACTTTTTACCGCAACCTCCACTGCTGGGAAGCGCGTCTCACTTGGCGGCCTTCGGGAATCGGCGGTAATTCTTACTATTTGCGTATCAACGTCAAAGCGCCGCAGCTCAGAGACTTGAAATACGAACAACGCGGGGGACGGAGCAGTGTGCTAAGATTTTGAGGGGATAATTTTTGAGCGGGAAACTAATAAACTGCTGCAAATATATTGTTAACCATCAAGGCTCGTGATGAAAAGAAAATGTCTTTCTTCCTCTGTGTTCTCGACAACTCTGTGGCCGAATAGCTACAAAAAAAAATAGCATCCCCGAAAAGAACAAGGATGCTATCTTTTTATCTAATACTGCTTTCAATCCTGATGAAATCAATCCCATGAATGTGAATGAATATGATTCGGGCAGAATGCTCGGCCTGTTTCCGGGTCGAACTGAATCGGTTTGCCGTCAACCGGGCAGGTAGGAATTTTTCCGTCTTCAAACATGTCTGCTGTCAAACGCGTCGGCCGCACTCGGATGCCGTTTGCGAGATTTTCAGCATATTTTACTGCCAGAGCCGTTTCTACCAGCACCTAATGAATTTTACGAGCAATAAAAATAAAAAGAAGTGATAACTTCAATAAATTCAACGATAAAAAAAGATGGCAACAATTTGGCGAGAACTTTTTAATTGTGGGTGAATTTCCACATCGCAATTTCAAAGTGTCTCACTCCTTTGCAAATGAGTCACTTTTTAACATCGGGAGACAGGTAACATCATTCGGATTGATTTGCGGGAATAGGAAAGAGAAACTATTTTTCCTCGGCTGCAGATTCATCAAGCCGTTTGCTGCAATCAAGTAGTAGTTGCATGGTTGGTTTGTCGATATTCTTTTCTGTTTCCATCACATCTTTTTCAAACACAAAAATTCCGCGGCGCCAGCTCATCATTTCTTCCACAGCATCCTCGCCGGAAAAAGTTTGTACCAGGGCAAAGGTAATTTCTCCGTTTTCCAGAGCAATTTGACCGTCGGCAATATCGCGATAGATGGTGAGAATACCGCTTTTTTGGTTGAGATTCAACATCTGAATGATTTCTGCTAATTTAAAATCCTCTAACTTGCCAATGAAAGCCTGATTTCCTTTGAGCGCTTTCTGCGATATCAGGTCGAAATAGGAAAGAAGGGAGCCGATTCGCTCAAGCAATTCCTCGTCGCGAACTGATTCGTTCACGATGTCATTCACGCCAATGTGGTGGGCACTGAGTCGTTCGTTCCAGGGGATGTAGCTGATGAAAAGCATAAACGGAGTAGTTGCCAGACGCGGGTGGTTTCTGATCATGTAGCAAAAATCAATACCGTCAATGTGCCCCGCCTGGTGTGCTGAAATGATCAGATGCGGTTTCTTCTTTCGCGCAAGATCAAACCCGTCTTTTGTGTTAGCAGAACTGAGCGTTGAATAGCCTTCTTTTTCCACGATGGCAGAAATTCGCTGTCTTTTTCTTTTGTCCGGATTGACGATCAGAATAGTTTTTCTGGGCATTTCGCTGTAACCTGAAATTATTAGTGTTTTAGAAAAATAAGAAATCTATATCTTGTGCTATTGTGAATAACTTGTGGATAAGTGGATAACTCAAACAGAAATTAAAATTTTCAATCGTAACTTCAAAAGATGATCCCCAAAATAAAAAATCAATATATGGAATATTACAGCAATGTTACAACAACATTTTGTATGGGAGATTACAAAGATATAACTTCAATAAAAATAAATAGATATAAAATTTGTTACAAAAATGCAAAAATTTGACTTATTTCCCTTAATTGCTTATTTTGAAACTAATTAGCGGAAGCAGTTTGCCGAAACAAGCCATGACGTTTGCTATATCCATTTAGCTTCGCATTATTGTGGATAACTTTTATTTTTTCAAACAGCTCCCAAATGACTGTCAAAATTCCGAGGGAAAATCATCCTGAAAAATAATTTTCATAATTTTTCCCAACAGCGTGAAACTCAAAAAATTCAGAGACAGACATGCGGTGAACACAAAAAAGAATAAATAAATATTGACTTTAAATGAAAAAATTATTAAATAGTATAACAAATTTTTCGTTTAATGTCAACAACAAAATGGTTAAGAGAGATGGATTGGTTTTGGCTTGCGGTGTTACTCTTGGGACTGGGATCGATTATTTGGTTGACAGAATATGTCAGAAAAAAAATTAATTTGTCAGTGAGCATCACCAGGAAATTGGTCCACATGCTGACTGGAATTTTCATCAGCTCCACACCATTTTTGATTCATGACCGGATTCCGTTGCTGGTTGTTTCCGGCCTCTTTACTATAGTGAACATCGTGGCGATTCACCGGGGCTGGATGCCCGGTTTACATAAAACGGAAAGAAAAACGTACGGAACAGTTTTTTATCCGTTGTCGTTTTTTATTCTGACTTTGCTTCTTTGGGACGGGTATAAATCGATTTTAGTGATTTCCATGCTCATCATGGCTCTCGGCGATGCGTTCGCCGCAATTATCGGCGAACATGTTCAGTCGCCAGCAAATTATAAAATATCCGGCGAACAAAAGTCCCTTCAGGGATCTTTTGCGATGTTTGGCATGTCATTTCTCATCATCTTTGGGGGACTCTCTTTTCTCAGCAGCACGATAGACCATATTCAAGTGAGTCCCTTTCACGCGCTATGGTATGCATTGATCATATCGCTCATTGTGACGGCTTGTGAAGCATTATCATATAGAGGCTCGGACAATTTGAGCGTGCCGCTGAGCGCGGCATTTTTTATACACTATGTGATCAGTCATTCCGTGGCTGATAATCTGGCTTTCTCGTTTGGCGTCGGGTTGGCGCTGTTGATTGCGGCGGTTTCTATTTATCTAAAATTTCTCAAAGGCAGCGGTGCAGTATCAACATTTCTTCTGGGAGCAGTTGTTTTTGGCGTTGGCAGATGGGAATTCAGCCTACCGCTGTTGTTGTTTTTTGTGCTTTCCAGCATTTTATCAAAATTGGGAAAACAGTGGAAAGCGCGATTTGCCGATACTTTTCAGAAAGGCGGTAAACGAGACCTGGGACAGGTACTTGCCAATGGCGGTCTGGGCGGACTTTTGGTTGTCCTGTGGAATTTTTTCCCCAATGATGGTATTTATCTGGCATTTGTCGGATCTATTGCTGCCGTGACCGCAGATACCTGGGGTACGGAAATCGGAGTTTTTTCCAAGATCATGCCGCGGCATATAATTGACTTCAGAAAAGTCCCACCGGGAACTTCTGGTGGAGTGACTCTGCTCGGATTTTTAGGAGGGCTTGCCGGGAGTCTGGTGATCGTTTACGTGAGCAAGTTTGCCACAACGCGGTACGACGAATATCTTTGGGTTTTACCGCTGATCATTGTGGCGGCTGGCGTTTTTGGTAGCATTGTGGATAGTATTGTTGGTGCAACAATACAGGCACAGTTTAAATGTCCCAATTGCGGAAAAATTACTGAAAAACACATTCATTGTGAAAATTACGCCACGGTTCTGCATTCCGGTATTGAGCTGATTGACAATGATGTGGTGAATGCAATTTGCGCGTTTAGCGGGGCGGCTTTTGCGTATGCTGCCTATTTGTTGATGATCTGAAGTGAGTTTCTGGTTTCGAGTTGGGCGTTTCGTGTTTTCCATTTTGTGTTGAAAATATGAGTAAGCAGATTGAAAGAATTTCTTAATTCTGCATCTCAACGCGAACCAAAAACTCGAAATTACGAGCCCCAAACTCGAAACTCCAAACTACGAACTCGAAACTATAAACAATGAACCCTGAACAATGATAAATCATGAAACAGAAGGAGAAACAAAATGACGACGATTGTTGATGTATTCGGACGAGAGGTACTTGATTCGCGTGGGAATCCCACTGTTGAGGTAGAGGTTTTACTGGAAAGTGGCGCTGGTGGTAGTGCAATAGTGCCTTCAGGCGCATCGACTGGAGAGCACGAAGCTGTAGAATTACGCGATGGAGATAAAAGCCGTTATAACGGCAAAGGTGTGACCAAAGCAGTGGAAAATGTCAACGAAATTATTGCCGAAGAAATTATCGGTGAAGACGCGACAGAGCAGATTGTGATTGATAATATTCTCTGTGAATTGGATGGCACAAAAAATAAAGAAAAATTGGGCGCGAATGCAATTCTGGGTGTTTCCATCGCTGTGGCAAAAGCGGCTGCGAATGCGCTGGATTTACCGCTTTTTCAGTACATCGGCGGCGTACATGCGCGTACATTGCCGGTTCCGCAGATGAATATTTTGAACGGTGGCGCTCATGCCGACAATAATGTTGATTTACAAGAGTTCATGGTCATGCCCGCCGGAGCTCCTAATTTCGCCGATGCGTTGCGCATGGGATCCGAGACATTCCATGCCCTGAAATCGGTGCTGAAGGGCAAAGGCTATAATACAGCAGTTGGCGATGAAGGCGGTTTTGCTCCGGATCTCAAATCCAACGAGGAAGCAATAGAGGTCATTCTCGAAGCGATCGAAAAAGCAGGATACAAGCCGGGACAGGATATTTTTCTGGCATTAGATCCGGCGTCAAGCGAATTTTTTGATACAGAGAAAAAATTGTATATTCTCAAATCGGAAAACAAACAGCTCTCTCCGGATCAGATGGTTGATTTTTATGCTGATTTTGTGGATAAATATCCCATCGCCTCAATTGAGGACGGCATGGCAGAGGATGACTGGGATGGCTGGAAAATCATGACTGAACGGTTGGGAAGCAAAATTCAGATTGTTGGCGATGATCTGTTTGTCACCAACACTGAACGGCTGGCTAAAGGCATTGAAATGGGCGTGTGTAATTCGATTTTGATCAAATTGAATCAAATCGGTACGTTGACCGAGACACTGGATGCCATCGAAATGGCGCACAAAGCCGGCTACACCGCGGTGATTTCTCACCGTTCCGGTGAAACCGAGGACACGACCATTGCTGATGTTGCTGTAGCTGCAAATACCGGACAGATTAAAAGCGGATCAGCGTCGCGAACCGATCGCATTGCTAAATACAATCAGTTGATGCGCATCGAGGAAATCTTGGGCGAAGCCGCTGTCTTTGCCGGAAAGAGTGTTTTGAAAAAGTAAGCCTT
>NATN01000243.1 GCA_002085355.1 Candidatus Zhuqueibacterota bacterium 4484_87
CCTGGATAACCTGGAAAATAGTCCGCAGGATTTTTGTTTGTTCTATAATTACCCAAATCCGTTTAATTCCACTACCACAATTGTTTTTGATTTGAAAAAGTCGTCTGTGGTTGGCTTTCAGATTTTCAATTTGAATGGACAACTCATTTTATCACAAAATGAATGGAGAGAATCAGGGAAAAATCTTTTCCACTGGCAGGGAGAAAACAAACTGGGCGATGAAATTTCATCAGGTATCTATATTCTGAAATTAAAAACAAGCTCATCAGAAAAATCGATACGGATATTTTTTGTGAAATGATTAGCTAATAGCACAATCCTTGCGAAAATTTAAGGCTAAATCTGTCGCGCAGCATGAATATGTATATCCCACTCTCTTTTTACCGACATTTTATTTTAATGCCCCTGCAGGTAATTCTCTAATAAAGTTTTCTACCCAGTCCGGAATAATAGCAGGCATCATGCAAAAAAAATCATTTAATAACCAAACAACAAATGAAAATAAAATCGCTGATAGGTTAAAACAAGTCTGATGTCGCAACTGTACAGGCAAGCTTTTTTGATGGGTTGAGGAAGCATAATAATGACCGAGACACCGGTGAATATTGTATGATCATAAAAAAATGGTCATATACAAGTTTTTTAAATTTAGACAATCAAAAAAAAACCTTTTAATTTGTTAAATTCGGCGTTTTTTAAAATGATTCTTTCAGCAAAAAAAATCGGAAACTACAATGAAAACAAAAACGATTGACATGAAAAATAAACAGCAGGTAATTTTAGATTTAAAAAATTGTCCGCTGTTTGGTTCTGTGTCGGACCGCGTCTATGATGCCGGTGAATTTTTATTTCATGAAAGTATGCCGCGACAGGGAATTTACTGGATCACGAAAGGCGAAGTGGAAATTCTGAAAGGAATCGGTGACCACCCGGTTCGGCTAACGCTTTTGGGCGATGGCACACTTCTGGGAGAGCGCATTTTGTTATCGAGCGAAATTCCGCATTTGACATCAGCGAAAACAACGAAAGAGACGCGCGTCATTTTTCTCCCCAAAAAATATTTACAACGCATCAAAACGGAAAATCAGCCATTATTCGAACATTTAGCCCGCATCGCCGGAGAGTTGCTGGCACAGCGCCTGGCTTCCGTAAAAGGGCTCACGCCGCTGGAAAAAAAAGTACGCGTTGAACATGATTTGCTCGGAGAACGGGAGCTCCCGGCAAATGTTCTTTACGGTGTTCA
The DNA here is from genome assembly GCA_002085355.1 of Candidatus Zhuqueibacterota bacterium 4484_87. Taxonomy (GTDB): domain Bacteria; phylum Zhuqueibacterota; class Zhuqueibacteria; order Thermofontimicrobiales; family Thermofontimicrobiaceae; genus 4484-87. Next base: position 1,244 of record NATN01000243.1, read on the forward strand.
GACGCAGCGCGCCATTGAAAATTTTCCCATCACTGGTATCCCGATTAGCAATTTTCCCAATTTAATTAAATCGCTGGCAATGGTCAAAAAAGCAGCGGCATTAGCGAATAACGAATTGGGCTTGCTGGACGAAGAAAAAACGAGCGCGATCACACAAGCTTGCGATGAAATCGTTGACGGAAAATATCATGAATTTTTCGTTGTTGACGTTCTGCAAGGCGGCGCCGGGACAAGCACCAACATGAACGCCAATGAAGTCATCGCTAACCGGGCGCTGGAAATTTTAGGCCATCCCTACGGTTCTTACGAGATCATACATCCCAACAATCACGTAAATTTGAGCCAGAGCACCAACGATGCCTACCCAACTGCCATGCGCTTGGGTTTATTATTTGCGTTACAGTCTCTTGTTTCAGCGATGGATGAATTGAAAAATTCTTTTGCAGTAAAAAGTAATGAATTCGCTGATGTGATCAAAATGGGGCGCACTCAGTTACAGGATGCAGTTCCCATGACGCTGGGGCAGGAATTTGGTGCTTTCGCAACAATGATCGAAGAAGATATTTCTCGCGTTAAAGAAGCGATGGAATTATTGAAGGAAATAAATCTGGGCGCCACAGCCATCGGCACAGGACTCAACTCTCCGCCAAAATATACAGCTACAGTGAGAAAATTTTTATTGAAAATCACCGGACTCAACCTGAAAACAGCAGCCAATCTCGTTGAGGCAACGCAAGACACCGGCGCCTATGTGCAGCTCTCCGGCGTTTTGAAACGCGTCGCTGTTAAGTTGAGCAAAATAAGCAACGATTTACGTCTTCTGTCCAGTGGGCCCAGAGCCGGAATCAATGAAATAAATCTCCCGCCCATGCAGCCAGGCAGCAGCATCATGCCCGGAAAAGTGAACCCGGTCATTCCCGAAGTGGTCAATCAAATCGCCTTTGAAGTTGTGGGCCATGATGTCACCGTCACAATGGCTGCCGAAGCCGGGCAACTCCAATTAAACGTAATGGAGCCTGTCATCACCTTTTCTTTGTTCAGCAGCATCAACCATCTCCGCCAAGGCTGTATTGTGCTCTCCGAGCGCTGCATTAAAGGTGTCTCTGCCAACCGTAGTCATGCACTTGAATTAGTAGAAAAAAGCATTGGATTGGTAACTGCGCTGAACCCTTATTTGGGCTACGAAAAAAGTTCAGAAGTCGCCAGCGAAGCGCTTACATCTGGGAAAAGTGTGTACGACATCGTGCTGGAAAAAGGCTATCTGACTAAAGAAAAACTGGACTCAATTCTCGATCCTGAAAAGATGGTCAAAAGCGAGGATTAAATTTTATTTGCCGACTCCCAAAATATAAATTGAGAATTTCGACAAATCGGAAAATAATATTCCTGAATCATTGTGATTACCCATTCATCTAATAAAGCGGCGAGTAAATAAAATTATTAGTACAATGGGTGGATTTTCTTTAATTTTTAAGGGATAAAAAAAAACGGTTTTTTTGACATAAATCACATCCATTTAAAAAAAATTTTTTAAATTAGTTAATGTAGGGATCAAATAATACTGTATGCTGAGAAAAAAATTGAAACTTCTCAGCATTTTTTGCGTTAATTATCGACGATTCTGGAATTATGCGACGCTTATTATTTTTTATCTTCATAGAAAGGGGATGATGAGAATGAAAAAAGAAAGTGCGATTTATCGCTACTTGAGAACTCCGTTGAAAGTCATGGTCATTGTGTTGTTGTCAGTGACGGTGATCGGATTTACTTACAAGTATTTCGACACGACTGACCAGACACGGCAAAAAATGGTGCAAATGGAACGCACCTTGCAAGACCTGCGCGCAGCAATGAGCATTGACAGTCTGCGGGAATTTCAAATCAAAAAGATAATGGCAATTATTGACCAATACAACACAGAACTTTCTCCTGTGACAAAATATGATATTGCCAATGAAATTTATCTTGCGAGTTTGAAGTACACCAATTTAGACGTTGATTTGATTTGTGCGACGATTACACACGAATCCGCTGGGACATGGAATCCCACTATTGTTTCGCCTGCTGGTGCCATCGGTTTGATGCAAATTATGCCGGCCACCGGTGCTTATTTGGCAAAATACGAAGGGATCACCTGGACCAATGAACAAGAGATTTTGACTAATCCCATTTACAATATTCGTATGGGTACAAGATACTTGTCTTCATTGATTTCTTATTACGGAATAGAAGGCGGATTAGCAGCCTATAACGGCGGCGAAAGACAAGCTTCATTGTGGCTGAAAAGCAACAAAGCTTCGGGGATTCTCTGGGCAGAAACGGAAAATTATGTGCCGGCTGTGATTAAACTTTATGACCAGTACAAAGGTGAAAACCTGTGATCGAAGTAGCGATATAATCCTATCGGATTGCGGCGACTACGTCAATGACGTGATCGCCGTTTTTTTTATTCCACTAAATCTTCCCGTCTGTTTTATCCATCAAATTCTAAAATTCCATTTTTTACTTGACTTTTCAAAATATTGTATTATTTTATATAATAGTTACAATTTGTTAACAAAACGCTTGCCTTCCCATTTCAACCACAATTTTAGGAGGTGGACAATGAGACTCAATCAACCGAAACAAGTAACATGGTGGATTTCTTTAATTTTAGCAGTTCTTGCCATTCTTGGCAAATGGGTGCTGACTAATGTTGTATTTATCAGCGAATACTCTTTCGTGATTTTATTAGTCGGATTTTTGCTGGTTTGGCTGGGGTCTTTCGTCAAAGGACTGTGACGCAACAATCTATTATTTCGGAGGGAGTAAAAATTCAAATGGGAAAAGCGTATTAAACAGGAAATAGGCCGATAAAGGGCGAGCTATTTCCTGGTTTATGGCGAGGCTGTATTTTTTGGGAGGGGAGGCCTCGCCTTTTTTATTTCAAAAAAAGCCCTGATACAGGGCTTTTTTCACAAGTCAAATTTTACATCCGCTTAATGACATTTTTTATCAGCGCGGTAAGTTTTGGTTCCGTCTCCTTAGCAATGCGAATGATTTCCGGGACATTTGCTGGCTTGAGTTCTTCGGGAACGCAAGCATCTGTCACTACTGACAAACCTAAAACTTTCATTCCCATGTGCACAGCAACAATATCTTCCGGCACAGTGGACATCCCCACCACATCAGCACCGATTGTCCTCAAAAATCGATACTCCGCAGCAGTTTCCAGACTCGGCCCTGTCATGGCAGCGTAAACACCTTTTTTGACAGTCAATTTCAACTCATCGGCTGCATCTTCTGCTAATTTCATTAATTCCCGGGAATAAGGTTCAGACATGTCAGGAAAACGCGGGCCAAAGGAATCGTCATTTTCCCCAATGAGCGGATTATCTCCTAACAAATTAATGTGATCTTCCATGAGCATAATCGTCCCTGGCTTAAAATCCGCCTTAATCCCACCGCAGGCATTGGACACGATTAATTTTTTTACGCCAAGAAATTTCATCACCCGTACAGGAAACGTGATTTGCTTCATGGAATAACCTTCATAGTAATGAAATCTCCCTTGCATGGCAACAATAGATTTTCCGTTTAACTTGCCAAAAATTAGTTTTCCGGCATGAAACTCCACTGTTGACAGAGGGAAGTGTGGAATTTCCTCATAAGGAATTTTCACTTCGACATTGATATCATTAACCAAGGCGCCGAGCCCTGTCCCCAAAATAATGCCAATTTCTGGCGCTGAATCTGTTTTCGTGCGCAAAAAATTTATCGTCTCATCAATCTGTCTTTTTAACTCACTCAATCAGGTTTCCTCCCTGTCTCTCGTAAAGCTAATTTTTCTTTTTCTTCTTCTTTTCTTCCATCAATCGTTTCAATTCTTCATCTTGTTTTTTGCGTTCTTGTCTGAGCCGTTCAATTTCATCGACAATTTTTTTGCGTTTAAGCCTCTCTTCTTCGGCTTTTTTCTTTGCGAGTTCATATCTTTCTTTTCTGATTTTGTCAATCGCCACAGCACGATCTTTTTTCGCACCCACTTTTGCAAACAAAAAAGTGCCGATTGCTGTTCCCACGCCGGTGGTAATCCACATGGCAGTTTTTCCCTGATCGACATCATCCATGCCGCGGTTAATCAATGAGCCGATGAAAAAACTGAGGCCGAAACTGAGTCCCATACCACCGACTGTGTAGAGATATGTATTTTTGCGTTCCCATTGTAATCTCCACTGTTTTGTCAACCAATTTCCGGATCTCGAACGCTGCATTTGCCGGAAAATTATTACATGATAAATTGATCGGAAATTTTCAAATCCTCTACAGATTTTTCTTCATCATCATTATTCTTTTTTTTTTCATCCAATTGTCCGCCTCCGGCAGTTGCCTTTTCAAAGCCGACATCGTCCATCTCCAGCACTTTCAATAACTCAATCTGCGATTCCAGTAAATGACGCAACCTTTTGGCAAAGGAATCCTTCTGCGCCTTGATTACCATAAGCTCATTTTTCATGTCAGCGAGTTGTTTGCGCGCAGTCTCGATTATTTTCTCCGCTTTGACCTCGGCTTCTTTGATGATCAAAGCAGCCTCGCGTTTGGAGTTTTCCCGAGATTGATTCATTGTTTGCTGCGCATTCATCAGTGATTCTTTGAAAGTCTTCTCCACTTCCTGATAATCGCGCAGTTGCGTCCTTAATTTCAATACATCATCGGATAGCGTATTCTTATCGCGAATCAATTGCTCAAATTCATCCGCAACCATTTCCAGAAATGTTTCCACTTCAATGGGATCATAGCCGCGCAATACTTTTTTAAAGACTTGTTTTTTTATATCTAACGGGGTGATCTTCAATGCTCGCCTCCATTGTTGGTATGCGATTCATTTTTTAAAAAATAAAAACTACTGTAACAAGCTTCACACGAACAAAAACAAGTTAAGCTTATCAATTTCTTTTTAAAGCAAGATGGAAATTAAAATCATTTTCAAAAAATACAGGGCAAAAATTAAAACCACCGGAGAAAAATCCATCCCGGCCATTGGTGGCAGCCACTGACGAATTTGTTTCAGCGGAGGATCTGTTATTTGGTAAATTATGCGAATGACCGGCTGGTACGGATTGTGGGGAATCCATGACAAAACAACTCTGGCAAACACGACCAGCATGTACAAATCGATCGCCGTCTCAATCATTCTGACTAAACCGACCATTTTTCCTTGCCTCTTTATTCGATAACTATCAGCATTCTTTTTAAGTTAGATTTAATATAAATGATTCGGAAGTAAAAATCAACAAAAAAGTTTTTAAATTAAATTAATAATAGGCATAAAATGCTTGATTTTTACCAAAGAATTTATTAATTTAAATTTTGAGTAAGTCAGTTTGTGGTAAAATAGACTATTGAGGTTAATCATTCGCCAATGATTTATTTTTTAAATACTTGTTATTTAAAGTATTGCGATATCAGAGCAATAGATATTTTTTAGAATTTTCCTGATGCCAGTGGCAAGAAAATTATTTCTGTCAATGGCATTTTTTTTGCAAATTCGTAATTCATCTTATGCCTGGGCGCGGATTTTATTTTTACGGGAGGAAAGTGAATGTACGCAGTCATTATGGCCGGGGGGGAAGGAACTCGATTCTGGCCCAAAAGCCGGAGTAAGCGTCCGAAACAACTTTTGAACATCGTCGATTCTGACACAATGATTCAAGCCACTGTGAGACGTCTCAAAGGGCTTGTGGACTGGGACCATATTTTGGTCGTCACGACGGAACATCAAAGAGATGCGCTATTAGAACAATTGCCGTTATTGTCGCCGGAAAATTTAATCGTCGAGCCAAAGGGGAAAAATACTGCTCCCTGCATAGGCTTGGCAGCGACTTTGCTGCATAAAAAAGACCCGGATGACGTGATGCTGGTATTGCCAGCAGATCATCGTATTGAAGACGATCAGGTTTTTCAAAAAACCTTGCGCGCGGCTGCGCAATTGGCAAAAAACGAAAACGGGCTCGTGACCATCGGCATCAACCCGACCTACCCGGCGACGGGTTACGGATACATTCAACACCAGCAGTTGGTGGCTAACATTGATGGTATTGAAGCCTATAACGTGAAAACTTTTGCCGAAAAGCCGGACATTCAGACGGCGAAACGATTTTTGCAAAGCGGTGATTTTTTCTGGAACAGCGGCATTTTTATCTGGAAAATTTCCAAAATTCTTCAAGAAATCGAAGATTCGCTGCCAGAACTGTCCACTGGTCTCAACCGCATCAGCAAAGCGTTGGGTTCTGAAAAAGAAAAAGATGTCATTCAAAAGGTATATTGCCAGATCAAAAGCATTTCCATTGATTACGGTGTGATGGAACATTCACGCAATGTATTCGTGGTGAAAGGTGATTTTGGCTGGAATGATGTCGGCAGTTGGGAGGAAGTTTACAAAATTTCGCCCAAAGACAAACATGGGAATGCTGTTGCCGGCGATGCTGTGCTTTTGGACTCGAAAAACAGTTATATTGAGACAAATAATTTGATGATCGCTGGCATTGGTCTGGAAGACATGATTGTCATCCAAACGCCGGACGCATTGTTAATTTGTCCCAGAGAACGCGCGCAAGAAGTGCGCGATCTTGTAGATTTAATGAAGCGAAAAAAACTCGATCAATTTCTGTGATCTTTAAGGAGGAGTCATGGATCAAAAATATCTCCTTCAAGCATTCGAAGACCTCGTGCAAAAATTGTCCATCGACCTTCGCTATGAAAAAGGCGATTTTTCCGGTGGATTGTGCCAAATGCCGAACAAGACAGTTCTGATCATCAACTCAAAACTGCCTTTGGAGCAGAAAATACGTCTCATTGCTCGGGAATTGAGTCATTTGAAATTAAATCATATTTACATTCGCCCTGCTCTGCGCGAGCTCATTGCAGAGGCGAATCGGGGAAATTAAAAAAAGGACGAAGCAAAAATGACCAACGAAGAACTCATCACCTATTTTGATGAACAACTCTTTCTGCCTGATTTAAAAGCGACTTCAAAAGATGAACTTTTTGAAGAAATTGTCGATCAGTTTGTCAAAATTAAATATCTGAAAAATCGGGAAATATTATTGGACATGCTCCGCCGACGCGAACAATTGGGCAGCACAGGCATCGGGAAAAATGTCGCCATTCCTCACGGAAGAACGACTTCAGCGTCCGATGTTATGATCGCTTTTGGAAAATCAAAACAGGGAATCGAATACAATTCTGTGGACAACAAACCTGTTAATCTCGTTTTTATGATTATTGCGCCGCCGCAGGATGAGAACAACATTTATCTGCCCATCCTCGGAAAAATGGTGGAAATTTTAAACAAATCCAAAACGCGCAGCAAGCTCATGGAAGCTGAAACGTACGAAGAATTTATTGATATTATTTTGAAGGGGTGAAAAATTGGAAAAATCACAATTAGAACTATTAGTCGCGCTTCAGGACCTGGACATGATGATCGAGGAAATCTCGGAAGTGAAACGCCTCGGCTTCAGCGCAGAACGCGAGGAAGAGTTGAGAAAAGCACGCGAAGAATTGGCAAACAAAATTAAAAAGCCGCTTGTGTACAGCTATGAAAAATTGAAAAAACGCTACAAACGCGCCATTGTTCCTGTGGGTGAAGACAACACCTGCCTCGGTTGTTTCATTAAACTGCCCACATCTCTTTCTTCAATCGGTAGAACTGACGCTGAAGTGATTTATTGCGAAGGCTGCGGTAGGATCCTTTATTGGCTATCATAAAAAAAGGTACCCATTCAAAGGGCTCCTGCCTTTGAATGGGTCCGCTTCTCTATCCTGCAAAATTAATACGTACTCAATTTTCCGATTTCATTTTCCACCGCATGGAGAATATCTCTGCTCTTCACAGCAGCCATCATATTGTTGTGATCAACATAAAGAGGCCTGTCTTCATCAAGATGCTCCACCACCTTTCTGATCGCCTGATGCGCAGCCAATGTTCCTTTCCCTGGTTTAAAGTCGCGAAAATCCAGCGCCTGCGCCGCTGCTATAAATTCAATTCCTTGTACACCGTATGCATTTTCCAAAATTTGCTTCGTTTTCAACGCCGTATTCATGCCCATGCTGACAAAATCTTCCTGATCCGCTGCCGCCGGGATAGAATGCATCGATGCGGGGGTGGACAAAATTCGCTGCTCCACAATCATCATATCTGCTGTGTACTGGCTCAGCATGTGACCGGAAAACATTCCAGCGCCTTTGGTCAAAAA
>NATN01000032.1 GCA_002085355.1 Candidatus Zhuqueibacterota bacterium 4484_87
CGCTTCGAAAAATGGTTTCGCTCCATTTAAGCTGAAATTGCTCGCCTAAAATATGCAATCCCTTTCCATCGGAAAAGTGTAATCCGCTCCGATAGTGGCCATTGTCTGGTAATTAAATGGAATGGCTTTATCATCCCAGTGGCTGGCAGCTACCTCAAACCAGAGTCCGATTTCAGCGTCCCATTTTCCGTCAAAAGCAAAGCGAGTTTCTGAAAAATCTGTTTTTTGCGAACTGTTATCTATTGAAAATTCATTCACAAAATTTGCCTTTCGAAAATGTACTGTCGCGCCAATCTCACCGCGAAAGAGCGGCAACTGCACTCTTCCGCCGTATTCCGGCTCATGCTTGTTTGTTGGAAAAAATTCCCAGCCCTTTGTCTCATCATTTCCGTAGAGCGCCCACAGCCAGATATTCGCATTGTTCAAAAAATAGTAACGAAACAGCAATCCCCAGACGCCGTCAGTCAACTGCAACGGATCGCGCGGATCGATACGGTCGAACCACATCAGAGGACGCAGCAAAAACGCGGGTCCGAAATTTATTTTTTGCAATCCAAGCCGAAATTCATATTGCGGTCTGGAAAATCGTAGCCACAATCGATAAATTTTAATTCTCTCTTCAGAGGAAAAATTTGCCAGTGAGTTTCCCTGATAATTTTTGTAGCCGTTCACAGCCCCATAAAAATAAAAACCCGCCCCCGCAGAAACGAACATTTCCGGAATGTAGCGCAGCCCGACGAACTGATCCGCTCGCCGATCCTGATTTACCACCAGAGTCGCTGACATCTGTCCTTTGAAATCGACCTGTTGGCAATAACCAGTCGAATAAAAAGACACAATCAAAATTCCTGCAACAAGAAATTGCTTCATCTTTCCCATTAGACCTTTCATAAAAAATTACCGAGTCAAAATTCCATAAAAGAAAAAATTCAATATCTCTTTTGTCAACTCCTGCGGCGACTTGTACATTTTCAACAATTCGTCGTCCTGATAAAATTCTGTCAATTTGTTCAGAAGATAAAGAATGAACTCGGGTTTGATATCCTGACGAATATTTCCCTGTCGCTGCGCCTGGCGGTAGTCATCTAAAATTTCCTTTAATACCTCATCCCTTTTCTGTTGAAAAAATTGAATGAGCTCTTCATTGTCTGAAGACAAATAATCTTTGATAAACTCCTGGCTGATATTTTCCTGCTGCTGGAGTTTCCATTGAATGGTTTCTTCTATTTTCTGCGCATAAGGAATTGGCTTAGCCATGATCTGGCGATATTCTGCCATTGCCTGATCGTAAATTTTTTTCATAAGATTTTTCACTAAATCAATTTTATTGTTAAAATATTTGTAAAAAGTCATCTTACTCACACCAGCAGTACGGCAAATTTCCTCCACCGTCACTCGTCGAATCCCATAGCGAAAAAACAGGTCTTGCGCTGTTGACAATAGCTGTTTTAATTTTGGGTTTTCTTTGTTCAGCATGACTACCTTACTACCATATTTTTTATTTACGATTTTAGTCTATTTTGATTATTTTCGTAAATAAAATACGATATTGTTTGGAGAAAGTCAAGGGAATTTTTGGAAATATTTCAAAATTTAGTGAAAGGAATATAAAAACATGAAGTTGGATGTATGTAAATTTTTACTAGATTGTTATTATTGGGAATTAATTAGATTCTTGTCCGTGGGCTCCAGGTTAATTTCCGAAAGAAATGATTGATTTCCATTCCACGTCAATCGGGGAAACAACATCGCGGATAGCGGCCGTTTTGCACATTTCTAAACTTGCAATTTACTCAATTGATTGAGTAAAATTACTCACTATGTGAGCAAAATGTAAAATCTTAATTAAACATTATGCTCATTCATAATGTGTCCACATCCGAATGATTTTGACAATTTTCTCCTCGTCCAATATTTGATAGACAAGCCTATGCTGAATATTAATTCGGCGGGAATAAGCACCTTCTAAATCGCCGGTTAGCTTCTCAAAAGGGGGAGGAGTTTGAAAAGGATTCTGTTCGAGAATTTTCAACAAGAAGATTACCTTTTCTTTAAGTCCGGCTGCAGCAATTTTTTTCGCATCTTTTCTCGCTTGACTGGTATAGACCAATTTCCATTTCACCATTCGACTTCCTCAGAGCACTCATCAACCGGAGTTTTCATTCCCTCAATAATTGATTCTCTCATTCCCGGAATTGAAATTAAATAAAGTGTCTCCTGAATTGAACGCCAATCTTCCTCAGAAATCAAAATAGCATTCCCCCGCTTTCCGTTAATTTGAATTGGTTCACTGAACTCATTGACCTCGTCGATTAATCTGTACAAATTTGATCTTGCTTTGGTGACAGCGACTGTCTTCATTTTTTAACACCTCCTTCATTGTGTACGTAATATCGTACGCATCAAACCATAATGAGTTCCCGAAAAATCTCTTGCCCATCCTTACCCATAATTCCAAACCCATTTCAATAAAAATATTTGCATTTAATATTTATTTTTATTAATTTAGAAAAAATAATATTTCCAAATCTGCCGGGTACCAGGATGAAAATTTACTATTTTTCCGATACTGATTGGGAAAATCGTCTTCAAATCACGCAGGACCGGTTGAATGACGTCCTTTCGCATCTTTCCGCTGACACTGACACGAGCGACCTGATCGTTGCGGTATATCTTCTGCGGAATCATCAACTCAGCGGCGGCATCGCCATTGTGCAGCAAAATATCACACCGGTGCAGTTTGCTGCCAAAAGAGGAAAATGGGCGTTCACAAATCGCTTTTCTGCTCCGGTAGATCTCCCTGAAAAATTCAAACTCATCCGCCTGAAATTCAATCTCAACGAAGCAAATTATCCTTTACAGCAAATCGATCAGTATGGCTGGGAATGGCGTTACCAGTCTTTCACTGATCATTTTGCTTTTTTATTTGCGCATGAATTGCATCATTTCCGGCGTTATCATCTGGGATTTCATCCGCGCGAGGGTGAACACAGCGCAAATAAATGGGCGCTGGAACAGATGCAAAAATCAGGTTTTTACGTTCAGGGAAAGCGAGCCATTTTTCGGAAACAAAAAAGAAATTCAGTTCGAACTTTTCTTCAAAAATTACAGCCCGACCGCTATCAAAAATTTCGCTATTTGCGTGCGGGGGATCAGATTCTCATCAAATATGACCCGCGCGGCAGATATGAAAACGATCTTGCCGAGGTCATCCGTCCGCTGCGGAAAAATTCAAAACGTGTGGTCATCGCGACATCGGACGGAAAAAAATGGCGCTGGCCTCTGGAGTGGGTTCATTTGGTGAATTGAAAATTTTTGCCGCAGACGAGCGGAAGACACTGAAGAAATCCGCGGATTTAATGCGTTAGCATTTTATTAAGTGTTTATTTAACAAGAAATAAAAGCCTTACGGCGGAACTCCAAAGTTTGATACTTAAAACACGAAACCAGAAACACACAACTCGAAATTCATAAAAATCAGGAGGAAAAATGAGTCAGGAACGCACGCTAATCAATCTTTTTCTCGATAGTGTGGAAAAATTTTCCGAAAACGTGCTTCTCTGGGAAAAACATGACGGAGAATATCAGCCCACGACTTATCGCGAAGCAAAAGAGATGGTTTTCAAAACCGCTGCCGGGTTGATGGCACTGGGGCTGCAGCCGGGAGAGCGAGTCGTACTTCTATCTGCTGCGCGGAACGACTGGGTTTATTCTGAATTAGGCGTGCTTTTTTGCGGAGCAATGGATGTGCCGCTTTCAGTCAAGCTCAAAGAAGCCAACGAGCTCAAATTTCGCTTTGAGCATTCGCAAAGCCGATTTGCCATTGTCTCGCAGGATCAACTGGAAAAAGTTTTGAAAATAAAGAATGACCTGCCGGCACTGGAAAAAATAATTTGTCTCGATCGTGTGGAAACAGACGACCCGGACATTATTTTTATGGAAGATATTCGACAACAAGGCGAAAAATTTTTGCAGGAGAATCGCGAAAAATTTGAACAGCGCTACCAATCGGCCAAAGAATCCGAACCAGCAAACATTTGCTACACTTCCGGCACGACCGCTGACCCAAAGGGAATCGTCCTTACGCATCGAAATTACACGGCGAATGTAGAACAGGCGCAAGGGCTGTATGCAATTCCGCCACACTATGTCTCTTTACTCATTTTGCCCTGGGATCACTCATTCGCCCACACTGCCGGAATTTACACGCTGATGAAAAACGGCGCCAGCATGGCTTCGGTGGAATTGGGGAAAACTTTGTTGGAAACCACGCGAAATATTGGCAAAAACATCAAAGAAATCAAGCCCCATTTTTTATTGAGTGTTCCTGCTCTTTCCTCAAATTTCAGAAAAAATATCGAAAAAGGTCTCAAAGACAAAGGGGACAAAGTCTGGAATTTATTTCAGCGTGGGCTCAAGATCGCTTACGCCTACCAGGGTGACGGCTATCGCAATGGCAAGTGGCACGGAAACCGGCTGCTGGCTCCGCTATACAAGCTCTTTGACAAGATAATTTTCTCCAAAGTCCGCGAAGGATTCGGCGGGCGGCTGGAATTTTTCGTCGGTGGTGGCGCATTACTGGATATTGATTACCAGCAATTTTTCACAGCACTGGGGATTCCCATTTATCAGGGCTACGGGCTAACAGAAGCCTCGCCCATCATTTCAGCAAACTGCCCGGGATTTCAGAAAATGGGCACGTCCGGCAGGGTTGTGCCAAATTTGGAAATTAAAATTGTCGATGACAACGACAATGAAATGGTGGTAGGGCAAAAAGGCGAAATCGTTGTCAGAGGTGAAAATGTGATGAAAGAATACTGGCACAATCCGGAAGCAACCGCCAAAACCATCAAAGACGGCTGGCTGTACACAGGCGACATGGGTTACATGGACGAGGAAGGTTACCTCGTTGTGCTGGGGCGCTACAAAAGTCTGCTCATCTCCGATGATGGCGAGAAATTCAGTCCCGAAGGTATCGAGGAAAGCTTGCTCAGTCATTCCATTTACATCGATCAAATTATGCTTTACAATAATCAAAACCCCTACACTGTTGCCTTTGTCGTGCCAAATTTTTCAAACATTCAGGCATTTTTAGCGGGAAAAGGCCTAGACAAAAAATCAGAAGAGGGGCAAAACGCAGTCATCCAGCTTTTTGCCGACGAATTCGAACGCTACCGAAAAGAACCGGAGTATCAAAAACAATTTCCGGGGAAATGGATTCCGGCAACTTTTGCGCTGCTGGGCGAGCCATTTACTGAAGAAAACGGCTTCATCAATTCCACGATGAAGATGGTACGGTGGAAAATCGCTGAATTTTATAAGGAACGTATTGAATACATGTACACTCCCGAAGGGAAAAATGTTTTCAACAAACAGAACATGACCATTGTCAGTCGATTCGGAGAAAAATAGAACATAACTCATGAAATAGAGTTGCGGGCTTTCACTTTACGGAGGGAAAATGCGGCTTCCAAAGATTGAACTTTATACTAAAATTCTCATCGGACTCATTCTCGGTATCATTTTCGGCATTGCTGCCAATCAATTCGGCTGGACCCATTTTTTCACAGTTTACATTAAACCGTTCGGTACGGCTTTCATTCGGCTCATCAGCATGGTCGTCGTGCCGCTTGTTTTTGCATCTCTGCTCGTAGGGACAGCCAGCTTGAACGACATCAGAAAACTGGGCCGCATCGGCGGAAAGACGATTTTTTTCTATCTCGTGACCACCGCCGTCGCCATTATGATAGGTCTCATTCTGGCAAACACCTTCAAACCGGGCGAAGGTCTGACAAAAGAGACGCAGGAACAATTGCTGCAAAATTATTCTGACGAAGCCCAGTCAAAAATTGATTCAGCTCTGAAAAAACCGAGTTTGACGCAAACCCTGCTGGACATCATTCCGCAAAATCCGATGTATTCCCTTTCCAATGGCAAAATGCTGCAAATCATATTTTTCGCTCTGTTGCTTGGAATCGCGTTAACAATGATACCGGCGGATCGGGCTGCACCGGTGATTAAATTTTTTGAAGGAATCAACGACGCCATGATTCAAATTGTTAATCTCATCATGGAATTGGCTCCTTACGGCGTTTTTGCTCTGATCGCAGCGATTATCGGTGAGTTTGGTCTGGGAATTTTAGGGCCTCTCGCCAAATATTCTATTGTTGTACTCGTCGGATTAATTTTGCACATTATCCTGACCTACAATATTTTGCTTAAAATTTTCACCAAAGTGCGCAGCCGTGACTTTTTTCGCGGTATTCGTCCGGCTCAGTTAATTGCATTCAGTTCCAGCTCCAGCTCAGCTACCCTGCCGGTTACCATGGAATGCGTAGAGGAGAACTTGGGCGTTTCCAAGGAAATCTCCAGTTTTGTTCTTCCGCTCGGCGCGACAATCAATATGGACGGAACCGCGCTTTATCAGGGCGTAGCTGCCGTTTTCATCGCCCAGGTTTTTGGCATGGACCTGAATATTACACAACAATTGACAATTGTTCTGACCGCTACTTTAGCTTCCATCGGAGCGGCCGGAGTACCCGGCGTAGGAATGATTACGCTCACGATGGTACTGAAAACTATCGGTGTGCCCCTGGAGGGAATCGCTCTCATTTTGGGCGTGGACAGAATTCTTGACATGTGCCGCACGGTTGTCAATATTTCCGGGGATTCTACATGCGCGACTGTGATTGCTTCCAGTGAAGGGCAAATTTCAATTCCGGAAAGAGAATGAAAATCAACAAAATCGTTAGTGAAATCAATTGAAAACCATAATTTGACGGAACGATAAATGTTCTGGAAGAAAAAGCTCAAAAAAGCACGTACTCTTAAAAAAGCTCTTGCTTATCTTGACCCGCATAAACCGCTGTGGGAGGACAAGGAATTAGAAGCTTTTTACGTCGATCGGGAGCCGGAATTTCGGGAAGAAATAATGAGGATACTCAAAAACGACCCCAATTTCCCCAAATTCTTGCTCTCCGGGCCGCCGGGCTGCGGCAAGGCGACCGAGCTGGGAAAGCTCAAATCTTTGTTACAGAAAAAATATCATGTTTTGCTTTTTTCTGCCAAGGACATGACAAATAACTATAAAATTTCCATTGATGTACTTATTATAACAATCTTGATGAAAATCGGCGATCTCGCTAAAGAAAAGAAACCGATCTTTTACGCAAAGAATTTGCAAAATTTGATTGATCGTCAAAAAGGATGGGAGACAAAATATGCGCAGGTTGACCCTGCTCAAGGTCAACTTGATCCCAGAGAAGCAGCGCAAGCTGAGTTAGGTTTGCACAGCATAAAAGGCGAATTTAAACAAGTAACTCGCCTGGAACAAAAGCCTACTTTGAACGAAATTATTGGCGGCATTAATAAAACCGCCGAGGAATTTTTGAAAAAAATATTCTTCTTTTTCGGCAAAAAGAAAATCCTGATCATGATTTCTGATCTTGACAAAATCGATCTGGAGAGCGCCAAAGAGATTTTTTTCACCTCATCATTAGCTATTACGAAGCTCAAAGTCTGTGCGATTTTAACTTTTCCGCTCACTTTGAAATACGAATCTAATTACATACCGATGTATCGTAATTTTAACCATATCTATTTTCTGGAAAGTTATCCCATTTACCAATCCGGCGGAAAAGCAAATGCAGAGGCTCTTGTATCGCTGAAAGAGATACTCAGCAGGCGCATTAATGAAAAATTAATCGAGCAGGATGTTTTGGAAGAAATTCTAACCTTGAGCGGTGGCATTCCATTCGAGTTGATCAATATTTTTCGCGAGTGTTGCAAAGTAGCTCTGCGGCGCGGTTATCGATTTGTTGATGTTGATAATTTGGATGAGGCTATCAAAAGAATCAGAGGAACTTACCAAATTGGACTCACGGATAGAGACAAAAAAATCTTGCGTGATATTCATATTCATAATAAAAAAATTGACAATTCGGACTTGACACGACTATTGAACCAGTATTGGATCACCGAATACGGGGTTTGGGATGATTTGTGGTATGATATAAATCCAATTTTAATTCCATTGATTAAAGAAATAAATCTATTTGAAGAATAAACAACGGAGGCACTATGAAAAAAATTGTAATTCAGGAGATGGCTGATTTAATTAAAAATTATTGGTCGCCACTGGATCTGTTTCAAATCGATAATATTAAAGTCCGATTAGTGAAACTAAAAGGAAAGTATCACTGGCACAAACACACAGAAGAAGATGAAATTTTTTATGTAATCAGCGGAACGATGAAAATACATTTCCGTGATAAAATTGTCTCACTCAATCCGAATGAAACAATTCTGGTACCTAAAAATATGGAACATTTGACCGAATCAAAAGAAGGGGCGATTGTAATGCTCATCGAACCGGCAGAGATCAAAACCTCCGGCGACTAATTTACGTTTTGGAATACGACACAATCAAGAGGCAAACAATGAAAGCTACAATGAAGTTTTTTGTGGTTCTGTTGGCTATTTTCATTCTGTTCAATGCTCTGCAAGCTTCCGAAGTGGATAAAGTCTGTTCTCAACTGGAATCATTATTGTCTGTCAGGTTTGACAATTGGCACTATACAACACGAATGTTTCCTTCCGCCTATCAACCCAACTTTAACGACGAGAACTGGGATAAAATTGAAATAGACAAAGCAGTTTATCCCGACTCCGCCTGGATGAGGAAAGTAATCGTTGTTCCGAACCGGATTCTGGGGAAAAAAGTGGCTGGCGGCAAACTGACGCTGCGCGTTTCTGTCGATGACGCTGGATTTTGCTGGATAAACGGCGAAAACAGGGGGCTTTTCAAATGGACCGGCGAATATATTTTAAGCGAAAACGCCCGTGCCGGTGAAAAATTTGTCGTGGCAATCAAAGCAATCAACACTGGCGGTCCTATGCGCCTTTTGGAAGCAAGACTTATTTGGGATCAGGTAGCGCCCCTCGCTGAAAAGGTGCAGGATTTCGTAACCAGTCTAAGGGTTGGACAAAAGCTGCTCAGCGATGATACTTATCTGAAGACAGGCAGAATTCAACTGGACACAGGAATTGACCACAGTCAAATACCAAACGAACGACGGGCAAAGTTGCGCAAGACTCTCAACGATGCAGCAAAACTGGTTGACATAAAAGCCCTGACGAGCGGAAACCATAAAAAATTTCATCAGTCGCTGAAAAATTGTCGAAAAAAATTTCAACCCGTGAGCGATTTTGCCAAAGAGTTTACCCTTATCTTTGATTCTAACGCCCATATCGACTGTGCCTGGTTGTGGCGTTATCTGGAAACAATAAACGTCGCGAAAAATACTTTCAGTTCTGTGCTGGACATGATGGATGCGCGCCCTGATTTCACCTATACGCAAAGTCAAGCGCATCTGTTCTGGTGGATGGAAAATCTTTTTCCCGATGTTTTCAATCGAATCAAGACGCGCGTAAATGACGGGCGATGGGAATTGGTTGGCGGCATGTGGGTCGAGCCGGATTGTAATTTGATTTCCGGCGAATCCTGGGCGCGGCAACTGCTTTACGGAAAAAGGTATTTCAAAGAAAAATTCGGCGCTGATGTAAAAATCGGCTGGAATCCCGACTCGTTCGGTTATAACTGGAACATGCCTCAATTTTACCGTGACGCTGGCATTGATGCTTTTATCACCCAAAAAATTGGCTGGAACGACACCAATATGTTCCCATATCGGCTTTTCTGGTGGGAAGGCCCGGACGGCTCTCGGCTTCTTACCTATTTTCCCAACAGTTACGTCAACACAGTCAAGAACCCGTTCGGTTTAACTGACTGGCTGCGGCAATTTGAAGCAAATACCGGCTTCAAAAAAATGCTTGTGCTTTATGGCGTTGGCGACCACGGCGGCGGTCCGGATCCGAAAATGATCAATCGCATCGAAAAACTCAAAAAGCTCGACATTTATCCGCGCGTGGAATATGGCAAAGCTACCGATTATCTCAACTGGATTCGCGATCACGACTTGAGCAAATTGCCGGTCTGGAAAGACGAGTTGTATCTGGAATACCATCGCGGGACTTATACCACACAGGCAAAAGTGAAAGAATACAACAGATTGTGCGAGATTCAATTCAGCAACGCTGAGCAGCTTGCTTCAGTGACAAGTTTGTTCGGAAAACCGTATCCCTACCGCGATTTTCTTGACGGTTGGCGCGGCGTGATGTTCAATCAATTCCATGATATTTTGCCCGGTTCTCACATTTATGCCGTTGCGAAAGATGCACACGAAGATTATGAACAAAGTTTAAAAATTGCCAATCATCAGATAGATGAAGGGCTGAAATTTTTAGCGGAGCAAATAAATACAAAGACCAAAAATAACGAAAAGCCGATTCTCATTTACAATCCTCTGCCGTGGGAGCGTACAGACATTGCGGAGGTCGAAATCGATGGAGTGGGGAAAAATTATCAAATTTTTGACGCTCATCATCGGGAGATTCCAGCGCAAGTCGTTCCGGCTGATCGCTATTCATCAAAAATAATTTTCATTGCGAAGAATATTCCCGCAACAGGCTATGTTGTTTATTCTCTGAAAAAGGGAGCTACCTCTGCGGAAACAGGATCGGTTAAAGTCGCCAAAACAAAAATTGAAAATAATATTTTTAAAATCAAAGTTGATCCGCAGACAGGATGGTTGACATCAATTTATGACAAAAAGCAACAACGTGAACTACTTTCTGGACCGGGAAACGAATTGCAGCTTTTCAAAGATACGCCGCGGGAATACGACGCTTGGAATATCCACCTTGGCGAACGCTATCCCTGTCAATTTCGCGGCATCGAGCTGGTGGAGTCAGGGCCTGTTCGTGCGGCAATTCGCGTGAAACATGATTTTTTGAAGCCAGGTGTTAAAAAAAGCTACCCCACGCCAAACAATCCCAACAGCTATTTCACGCAGGACATCATTTTGTACAACGGTCTCGATCGAATAGATTTTCGTACACAAGCCGACTGGTGGGAAGAACATGTAATGCTCAAAGTTGCATTTGCAGTGACCCCGCAGGATTCGGTAGCGTGCTTTGAAATCCCGTTCGGTTCCATTTACAGACCGACAACAATGAAAAACGACTGGGAAAAAGCGCGCTTTGAAGTGAGCCAGCACAAATGGGCTGACCTCACTGACGCCAGCCAAAAATTCGGTGTGAGTTTGCTCAACCGCTCCAAATACGGCGGCGACATTCACGGGAATGTGATGCGCTTGAGTCTCCTGCGCTCGCCTAAATGGCCGGACAGACAGGCTGACATGGGCAAACATGTAATCGATTACGCGATCTTCCCACATCAGGGCGACTGGAAATCCGGAAAGACGATGAAAAAAGGCTACGAATTCAATTATCCGCTCATCGCCCGTATCGTTTCTGCCCATAAAGGTAATCTGCCAAAATCAAAATCATTGATCTCAATCTCTGTTGACAATGTTATTCTTCACTCAATTAAAATGGCAGAAACTGAAAAAACATTTTCCGGTGAGCCAAATAACGATCAGAAAAAATGCTGGGTTTTGAGAATTTTTGAATTTGAGGGAGTAAAATCTGATGTGATCATTACTCTGCCACAAAAAGTCAAAAAAGCGGTTTTCTCAAATATTTTGGAAGAAGAAGGAGAGCCAATTTCATTTTTTGACAATAAGATTGAATTTACAATCCCTGCTCATCGCATATCAAC
The DNA here is from genome assembly GCA_002085355.1 of Candidatus Zhuqueibacterota bacterium 4484_87. Taxonomy (GTDB): domain Bacteria; phylum Zhuqueibacterota; class Zhuqueibacteria; order Thermofontimicrobiales; family Thermofontimicrobiaceae; genus 4484-87. Next base: position 11,681 of record NATN01000032.1, read on the forward strand.
GATAAAAGTCTGGTTCTGATCTTTGTTCGTAACCATCCGAAGGGATGAGCCCTTCGGATGGTCAATTCCCCCTACTTATTAATTTTCAAAGGCAACAATCTTCTCAATGCAATGGTCGGTTTCAAGCCGCTATAGGCGAGCAGGATCTGCGCCATTTCAGCAATGTCATGCAAATCGTGTTTTTCTTTCTCTGTTTTTGGTTTTAATATTTTGCAATAATCTTCAAAAGAAATTCTATCCGTCAACTGCCACAACGCACACTGAATAATTTGCTCACTTATTTTAGCGCTGAAACGAACGCTGTCGATCGGTGAAAATTCACTGTGCAGCGCCAGTTCCATCAACTCATAAGTGTCCATGTCACGCAATCGGATTTGTCCGTCGTTATAATCAACAACTGCCCTGCTGATTATTTCCTCCAATTTTGCAATCGTACGAATAAGCTGGGAAATATCGCTATTTTCGGTTCGATTGAAGAAAAATAACCCCTTTTCACTGGCTGAATCCGGCGGATTTTTCCAGGCTTCAAGGCATACCGTTTTTAATCTAATTTCAACGAGGTTCTCCGGTGGAAGGATAAAAATCTGCTCATGCACAGTCAGCATATTTTGCTTTGTCTGATCTTCGGATAAAATGACCAAGCCTGCCGGCACAATTGTCTTCACGATTTTACCGGATAAATTTGCCAACTTTGCCTTTATTCCCATGTTGGAATTCAAGCCGGAAAGTTTTTCGACGCTGATAAGTTTCTGCTCGTTCGCATTCAGGGGAATCGTGACTTCGATTTGTGAAAAGCTTTCATCAACGCTGAAAAGCAGGGAGATAAAAATTGAGAGAGCACACAAAAGGAAAACGCCGGGGCGTATCATGTAATTCTCCTTTGTTTCCGATTCGGAGAGAAGAACAGTTTTCGCATTCGCTGACAAATAAAGCGGGAAAAGTTGGTGTGCAAAGATGGTTTCTCAACCTCTCCGGGGAATTTTTGTTTTCACAAAATACTTTTCAAAACGTAAACAAGATAAATTCAAACTCAATGATGTGCCTTCCTTTCAAAAAGGCACATCCTGACCTCATTGAATTTTCACGTAGTAAAAAGAGCGGGAAGAAATTAAAATATATTCTTTAACAAGCTGAAATTTTCAGATTACTAATTCGTAATTACGCCTCCCTGAATAGAAAAATATTTCCAAATGACGTAAGGCTTGTTTTCCGCAGAATAAGGGAAACGTTCGATTTCATCGGGCACGCCATAAAGCAGCAAAACCCTGCCGCGGTCTGTGCGCCAGCCATGTTTCATTTCGCGGAACTTTTGATTCGCCGTATTCACCAACCTCAAATAATGATCACGAAATTCGTTTTTTGCTGTCTCCGGTGTTTTATCCCGCTTCTTCCAGAATTCCACCATGAATGCCTGTTTGCCCTTCATGTCCAGTTTTTTGAAAATGTTTTTCTCTTCCCCGGTAGCAATATATTTTGCAGCGTTAAATTCCTCGTTAATTTGCTCTTCGGTCATTTCTTGATAAACGCGCTCATAGGCGGCCTCTATTTTTTTTCGCGCGTTGGCAGCGGCTGCGCTGTCAGACATGGCTAAATCGCCCTTGCGAAAGATGAAGAATTTTCCTTTCTTTGATACTTCTTCACCACTAAACAAATCTTTGACTTGCAATTCAAGAAAATAAGTACCCGAAGGAAAAGAAATGATATTCATACCGCTGACATCAACAGCAGACGCACCGGGTTTTAAGCGGACTTTTTCAGGGAATTCTCTGACAACCTGTCCGTCACTGTCAATAATGCGATAGGTTACGGAATATTTTGTCGTGTCCGGCTCTTGCGGCTTTTTCAAATTGTAAATTTCCGAATAAAACATGAGCATCGGCAAGCCGGTGCCGTACAAACGATCCGAGTTGGGGATAACGGTAAATCCGCTTTTGTAAAATCTATTTTGTTGGTCTGAATGACGAATCTGGCTGGCAAACTGAATATCGCTCAAATCCAAATGGTCGGTTGCAAAAGAATCCACGTGCACTTCACTCTGATAGCTGCGCTGAAATCCGGAATTCCGATCCTGCATGTAAATTTTTAACAAATAATCGCCGGGCTTCATCGGGAAATAGCCGACCCCGTACAATCGCTGCCCAGGTTTGATTTGCGCGACGCTGTCAATCCGATCCACGTTTGACCATGGCGTTTGCATCAGAAGAGAATCATTCTGCCAAATTTCACCTACACAAATGAAATTAGCCACCCAGCCGGAGCTGTCCGGTACGAATTCCAAATTATTTCGTGACACAGAATAGTACAATTCCATCAATGTATTATTAACACCCGTGCGGAAAAAATTGAAATCATAGTTGAAATGAAATTGATCTTCAGTTATGAAAGAAAGAGTGTCCTGCTGTTGTGCAAAAAGCGAAAAAGACAGAATCAAATTTAAAAATATCAAACAGATCGTCAGAGACTTTCTTTTCATTAGAAACCTCATATTAATTTAGTCTAATTTTACTGAGACTATTTTAGAGACGCCGCTTTCCTCCATTGTAACCCCGTATAAGCTATTTGCTGCTTTCATGGTAATTTTATTATGTGTTACCACGAGGAATTGGGTGTTATTGGAAAATTCATCTAATGTTTTCAAAAATCGTTTTACGTTATTATCGTCCAGCGGAGCGTCCACTTCGTCAAGGATACAAATAGGACTTGGCTTCACAAGATAAATCCCGAACAACAGGGAGATCGCCGTCATCGCCTTTTCTCCCTGAGACAGCAAAGTCAACGACTCCATTTTTTTGCCTTTGGGATTGGCGATAATTTCTATGTTCGCTTCCAGGGGGTCGCCGTCCTGCTCAATCATCAAATCCGCCTGTCCTTCCGGAAAAAATCTTTTGAAAACAGTGATAAAATTTTCGCGAATATCATTGAAAATTGCATCAAACTTATCCTGCGCTGTCTGATTGATGTGCTCAATAGTCTCTTTCAAGTTTTGTTCAGCGGAAATCAAATCTTCTTGCTGCTTCTCCAAAAAATCCAGCCGCTCTTTTTCCTTCTCATATTCATTGAGCGCCAGCATATTCACCGGGCCTAAGTTTTTTATTTTTTGCTTTGTCGTTTCAATTTCCTGCTCATCAATATCAGCCTGATAATTTGTATCCACTGTTTCCTGCTTGAGTTCGTGGTCATATTCTTCAAGAATGTGCCGGTACAAATTGTCACCACGAATTTTTAGCTCGGAAATGCGCAATTCCAATTGGTGAATCTCATCCGCGACTTTTTCTCGTTCAGACCGCAGCTCGCGGACTTCCTTGTTTTTGGTGTCGATTTTCTCCCGCAGAGATTGCGCTTCTGACTCCAGCTCGGCAGCGCGTTTTTCGAGTTCCTCTTTGATCGCATAATCATCCGTGAGCGAGGTAGTCAATTCTTCAATGCGCGCCGCCAACTCTTCACTGGTGTCTCTATTCTTCACAAGTTCCGCTTCCCGATCACGAATCGCCTGCTCGTGTTCTTGAATTAACCGTTCTGTCTGCTCTGCTGTTTGCAGCAGATTCTTTTCATTACCGGTAATTTCGACTATTGAAATGTTCAGACGATTTACTTTCTCCGCCTGCTTATTTCGCATCTGCTCGAATTCCTGCAGACTTTTTACCTGAACATCAATCTCGTTTTTGGTTGTCTTGTGAGTCGCGGAAACGGTCGCTAATTCTGGTTCAATTTCCTGCATCTGTGCGCTCAGCGTCTGCTGATTCTGCCGGATTAACTGAATTTCGCCGTCGAATCTTTGCAAATTTAATTTTGCCTGCTGAATTCGGTAATCCGTTTGCGAAAGTTCAATTTGAATCTGCCGGATCTCTTCCTGCAAATTTTTCATCGTCTTGAGCATTGAAGAAATTTTCCGGGCGGTATCCTCATATTCCTGCTCTTTATTGCCCAGCAACTTTTCCGCTTTGTCCAATTCTCCGTACAAATCCTGCTCGCGCTGCTGCAATTCCTGAAGCTGTGCCTGCCTGCCGACGATGCTTCCAGTCTCACCTTCTTTTTTCCCTCCGCGAACGCCGCCCCAATTGAATAAACTTTCTCCGTCCAAAGTGACAAAATGAAATTGCTGCAAATCATCCCGGTCTCGTGCTTTTTTTGCTGATTCCAAATCGCGAAAAACAAGATAAGAGCCGAGCAAAACCTCAACTGCCGGGCGCAGTTTTTCTTCGCTGCGGGCTAACTCATCCGCTTTACCTACAAACCCCGGTACTTCTTTTAAGTTGGCGTCGGTCTTCCGCGCCTGAATTTTATCAACAGGCAGGAAAGTAACCATCCCTTTTTTTGCCTCTGCCAACTCGCTGACGCCCAAATAAGCTGTTTCCCGGTCTGATACTACAAGAAAGGTGCTCGCCTCTCCCAAAGCAGCTTCAATCGCCCGGCGGTAATCCTCCTTCACCTGCAATTTATCAGCAAAAGCACCGATAAATTTCTGGCGATCCGGTTTTTCCGTCATCAGATATTTCACGCCTTCAGGATAATCGGCGTAATTTTCCAGTAAATCTTTCAGAAAAGCGGACTTTTGCCTCACCGATTCAATTTGATTATTGGTTTTTAAAATTATGCCCTTCAAATCACCAATTTCAGCCTGCAACTTTTCCGCTCGTAATTCCAGCTCTGTTTGCTCATCACTGAGCATTTCGGATTCGGAAATCTTTTTCTCTAATCTCTTTTTAATTTCCTGCCGCGCCGTTTCATCCTCATCCATTTTCTCCAGCAACGACACTTTTTCCTGTTCAATGGCAGTAATACGCTCATTCTGCCCGTCCAATTGAGCGCGGAAACGTTCCAATGAACGCTCCTTTTCAGCAATGAGCTGCATGATGGACAAAGATTCCTGCTCCGCGTCCCGGATTTTCTGCCGCTTTGCCGCTAATTCCGCATCCAATTCATCGAGTTTTTTCTTCTCCCCTTCATAACTTTCCTGCAAATCCTTTAATTCGGAAACAGTGGTACTGCGGCGTTCACTGGTTTCAGCAAGTTGTTCACGACGAATTTTTATCCGCTGCTTGAGCTCTTCTATTTCTTTTTCCAGACGAATTTTATTTTCTGCCAAAGATTTCAACCGCTCACGATCCAGCAGAATTTCTTCTTCCTTTTTTTGGATATCCGCTTTTTTCTCATTCAGCCGGCCCTGTTCTTCGCGAAGCTTTTGCTCCAGATCGATCAGTTCTGTTTGCACTGCCTCGAATTCCGCTTCTTTAAATGAAATCTGGGACGTGAGGCTTTCGCGGTTGCGTTTCAATTCCTCATATTTTTGATTAAGGGGTTCCAACTCCGACAAGATTGTGCTGAACTGATGCGTAGCCAGCCGAATTTCGGATTCCTTCAATTTTTTGGAGAGATCCATGTAACGCTGAGCACGCCGTACCTGACGATGAAGGGAATTTACCTTGCTGCGCACTTCCCCGATGATGTCCGCAACGCGAAGCAAATCCTGCTCCGTCGCTTCCAACTTGCGGATAGTCAGTTTCCTTCGTTGTTTGTATCTGGTAATACCAACTGCCTCTTCAAAAATCCGCCGGCGATCCTCGGGCTTGCCGTTCAGAATCTGCTCGACCATTTTCAGTTCGATGACGGAATAAGCATCCGGAGCGAGTCCGGTATCCATGAGTAGATCATTGATGTCTTTGAGACGGCAGGAATTATTATTGAGCAGATACTGACTTTCGCCGGAACGGAACAGACGCCGTGTAATGACGACTTCGGAATATTCCACAGGCAGAATGCCATTGGTATTTTGAATGACAAGCGAAACCTCTGCCATTCCCAACGGTTTCATGCTTTTCGAACCATTAAAAATCACGCTCTCCATGCGGTCGCTGCGAAGTGCGCCGGCTTTTTGCTCGCCGAGTACCCAACGAAGCGCGTCCACGATATTGCTTTTTCCGCAGCCGTTCGGGCCAACAATAGCGGTAATTCCAGGTAAAAACTTTAATTCTGTTTTATTGGCAAATGATTTAAAGCCGAATAATTTTAATTTTTCTAAATACACAAAAAGCCCCGATTCCCCTGATTGCTAATCATTTTTTTAACTCTAATTTTAACACAATTATGAATAAAAATCAAGCTATTTTTTTATTTGCCATGAAGGCAGGTGTACTCACCTCAGGGGTGAAGTACGCATTAGAAAAGCAGTCCATAAAAAACGGGTGACTGTCAGGTAATATGAGCCACCCGTTCTGAACTTTTATTATCGAATTAACTATTGCTGCGCTTTGGTATAATCAATTTCTGACCCTAACACGCTGTGAGGAATCAGATAAACAAAAAATTGTACCACGGCAGCAATGACGAACCATTTCCGTCCATTGCCGGTTTTCTTATGACGCCATAAGGCGATTCCCCAAAAAATCAATGCCAGCAGCGTTTTGTTATCAGTGAGATCGTGGCCAAAGGGCCAGCCCGTCCAAAAGGCGTCAAAGGCGAACTTTTGCACCAACGGGCCTAAAATCATGCCTCCGACGAGCAGCAACCAAAATGTCCACCACGCATACCGCTGGGCAGATTTGCCATTAGCCAGTGCTTCCAATCCTGTTCGCGTGGAAATGAGCATAGCAAAAAACATAAAAAAGATATGCGGGATTAAAATAAAAAGAGGAACAGAGCCCTTGAATCGGATAACTACCGGCTCTTCGGTCAAAGAGATAATTTCACCATCTGATTTTAAAAGAGAAAGTTTGTACATCACCTTGCCAGCGGCCGGTTGTTTCGGAATTGCGACTTTGATGACATTATCCACTGCTTTGAGCGTATCAGTCGTCCATGCATCGTGACTGCGGTAGCGTCGGTATTGGTAGATCGCGCGATAAGTAGAATCGGGGACGTTCAATTCCATAACAGCATCGCCGGAAGTATCGTGAGACCGTAAAAATCGATATTTAACATTTTCACCGTTGAGCATCACGCTCGTTCGTACGGGATAGGTCGGCCCTGTCATTTTCTGATAAATGACAGAAGCCAGGGTAATAACGATGGCAATAAGCCACAGGGTAATTTTCAGCCCCAAACTTAATTGTCTCATAATTATTTTCCTCTAATTTTTATATGAAACAGTCTTATTTTTATAAGAATCAACGTGCAATATTTTCAAACGAAAAAAATATTTTTTTGCAAATCATTTTTCTTCAATCAGAGATTTTCCAGTCATCTCCTTCGGCTGCTGAATATGCAACAAATCCAGCATCGTAGGCGCGATATCGCACAACCTTCCACCGCTGTGTAGTTTTGCATTTTTCCATTTCTCTGAAATGAAAATAAGCGGCACCGGATTCAGCGTGTGCTGCGTATGCGGCTGATTATTTTCAAAATCCCACATCTCTTCTGAATTGCCGTGATCGGCGGTGATGAGAATCTCTCCGCCTTTTGAAGTAAAAAGCGGCACAATTTTTCCCAGCATGGCATCCACGGTTTCCAGCGCTTTAATGGCAGCCTCGAAAACGCCGGTGTGTCCCACCATGTCGCCGTTGGCAAAATTGAGAATGATCACATCGTATTTTTCTTCGTTAATTGCCTGAAGCAATTTTTCCGTCACCTTCGGCGCGCTCATTTCCGGCTGCAAATCATAAGTCGCCACTTTCGGAGACGGGACCATGATGCGATCCTCGCCCGGAAATTTTTTCTCTTCGCCGCCGTTGAAAAAATAAGTAACGTGGGCATATTTTTCCGTTTCAGCTATGCGGAGCTGAGTCAGTCCTTGCTTGCTGATCACCTCGCCGAAAATATTGCTCAACAGAACATCTTTGAACAGCACAGGAAAAGGGAAATCTTCCCGATAACGGGTCAGCGTGGTATATTTCAAGCGCACCCGTTTTTCCCGTTTGAATTCGGAAAAATCATCAAAATTGAGCGCGATAGCAATTTCGCGCATCCGGTCGGCGCGAAAATTGAAAGTCAAAAATCCGTCGCCATCCTCGACCGTGTGAATTGCTCCGTTGTCTTCCACGATGAGCGGCTCCATGAACTCGTCAGTGATGTTTTTATCGTACATCTCCTGCATTGTCGTCACCGGATCCGATGTTCGAACGCCTTCGCCCAAAAGCAACATGTTGTAAGCGCGCTCCACTCTGTCCCAGCGATTGTCGCGATCCATGATGTAATATCTGCCGATCACAGAAGCCAATTTTCCGGCATTTTCTTTTTTCATAAAATCCAAAATATTTTGCAAATACCCTTTTCCGCTGTTTGGCGGCGTATCTCTGCCGTCCATGATGGCGTGCAGGTAAATTTTTTCCACGCCGTTCTTTTTCAAAATTTGAATAATTTTCATCAAATGGCGATAATCCGAATGGACGCCGGCATCGGAAAGCAAACCGGTGAGATGAAGGGCTTTATTATTTTCTTTCACGTAATTGACCAGATCGATGAACTCGGGAATTTTCTCAAAACTTCCGTCTTCCAGCGCGTCGGTAATACGAACCAGATCCTGTTTCACCACACGACCGGCGCCGATATTCAAATGTCCCACTTCCGAATTGCCCATGATGCCCTCCGGCAAACCCACTGCTCTGCCGTGACAGGCTAAAGTTGTCCAGGGATAATTTTCAAAATAACTGTCCAGATTAGGCGTATTGGCATTTTTCACTGCATTAAATTCACTCGCATCTCTGACT
>NATN01000033.1 GCA_002085355.1 Candidatus Zhuqueibacterota bacterium 4484_87
ATGATTTTTGATAGAGAAATTAAAAATATTTATATGATCGCTATTTGCGGCACAGCGATGGGGTCGCTGGCAGCAATGCTCAAATCCAAGGGCTTTCACGTTTATGGCTCTGACAGCCACGTTTATCCGCCCATGAGCACGTTTCTTGAGTCGCAAGGTATCCCCGTGTTCAATGGCTTTGATGAAAGTCATTTGCAACCAGCACCCGATCTGGTCATTATTGGTAATGCCATGTCCCGCGGAAATCCTGAGGTGGAAACTGTGCTGGAGCAAAAAATCCCCTATTTGTCTTCGGCAGAAGCGCTGAAAATATTTTTCATTCAGGGAAAGAGCTCCATCGTGGTCAGCGGTACGCACGGGAAAACCACAACCAGTTCTCTGACCGCATGGCTGCTGGAAGCTGCCGGGAAAGATCCGTCTTTCATGATTGGCGGCATCCCCAAGAATTTCAACCAGGGATATAAATTAGGCGCCAGCGATTTGTTTGTCGTGGAAGGTGATGAGTACGATACCGCTTTTTTTGACAAAGCCGCGAAATTTTTCCACTATCTGCCGCACACATTGATCATCAATAATATCGAATTTGACCACGGTGATATTTACGACGATTTGGATCAGATCAAATTGGCGTTCCGAAGATTAGTCAATTTGGTGCCGCGCAATGGACTTTTTCTGGCGAATGATGAGGATGAAAATGTTCGGGAGATGATTCCGCGTTCCTTTGCTCCGGTGCAGACTTTCGGCTTGGCAAATACAGCATTCTGGCATGCGGAAAATATAGTTTTTCAGCCGGATAAAACAGTCTTCGATATCATCCGCGACGGCGAGCTCTTTGCGCGGGTTGAGTCGCCGCTTTTCGGTTATCATAATATCCGCAATGTGCTGGCTGCCACCGGTGCCGCAAATTTTTATGGTGTTTCAGCAGAATCCATCAGGGAATCGTTGCCTCAATTTCAAAATATTGTGAAGCGGCTTGATGTGAAAGCTGTGGTAAACAATATCACGATCTACGATGATTTTGCGCATCATCCGTCAAAGGTCAAATCCACGGTTAATGGCTTGCGCACGAGATTTCCCGATGCGCGTATCTGGGCAATTTTTGAGCCGCGTACAGCGACCTCGAAGATGAAAATTATGGAAGACAAATACGCGGAAGCTTTTGATGATGCTGATATTGTGATTGTTGCGCCGCTGTATTTGCCGCAAAAGGTACAGGCAGAAAAGCGCATGTCAGTGGAAAGTGCCAGACGAAATAGTGAAATTTGTCGCTGACAATGCTAACCCCGGCGATCAGATTCTGGTGATGAGCAACGGAGGTTTTGAAAATGTGCCCCAACGCATTGTTGATGCACTCGGGAATCGGAAATAGAATTTTTGTGCATTTTTTAAGAATGGGAATAGAGTGAATTTTTTTTGCAGCTTGCTACATTACGAGAGGGATACAAAATGGAGAATCAAAAGAGACGGGCATCTTACAAAAAACATCGAGAGAAACAGGATCACGCACGAGTGAGCAAAATCGATCGCATTTTGATTGACATTCAAAAACGTTTGCGGGATTCGATAGAGCCGGTGAGTATTGAAAATTTGAACGGATTTGAAAGAAAGAGAATTCATTCTTTTTTTGACGGCCGGGAAGATTTTGAAACAAAAAGCTACCGCAGGGATGGTCAAATCGTACTGAAAGTTTTTCCCGTTGGAAATTTGAAAAAATTTGCCCGGGAAAAAGCTGCGGAAGTGCTGGCAACCGGAGAAACATACATTTTTCCGCCACTGCCCGGTTATGAGAGATTTGTCATTCACAATTGTCTTCAGGATTTCGACGGAGTGGAAACAGTCAGTGAAGGGGAGGGAGAGTCTCGTCGTTTGGAAATCCGACCGGTGAAATTTGGTCGATCTTTGAAAAGAATAATGAAAAAAATAAGAATAATTTGACGAGCATGAAAGCTGCGGTTTTTTATGGCCCAGGTGATGTCAGGATTGAAAATAAGCCGGTTGCCCGGATTGCCAGTGAAGAAATTTTAATTAAAGTTCACGCGTGTGGCGTGTGCGGGACAGACGTGCATATTTTTGAAGGCGCCAAAGGTTCAGCAGAAGTCAACCCGCCTGTGGTTTTGGGACACGAATTTTCGGGTGAAATCATTGAAACAGGATCATTGGCCACTCGCTTTCACATCGGAGATCGTGTGACAATCGATCCCAACATCTTTTGCGGAAAATGCCGCTTTTGCCAGCGGGGGCAGGTACATCTTTGTGAGAATTTGAAAGCCATCGGCGTGACGCAGGACGGCGGCTTCGCGGAGTTAGTGGCTGTGCCGGAAAAGCAGGCTCACAAATTGCCCGATAGTGTGAGTCTTGAAGCGGGAGCAATGGTCGAACCAATTGCTTGCTGTTTGCACGGCATCGATCTCGCAGGAATCCAAACAGGAGACACAGTGCTCATTGTCGGGGGCGGGACAATTGGCATGATTATGCTGCAATTGGCGCAACTTGCCGGAGCAGCGCGAATTTTTCTCAGTGAACCGGATGCAAAGAAGCGGATGCTGGCGAAAGAGATGGGTGCTGATGAAGTAGTGGATCCGCAAGAAAATTCTGTGCCGGAACTGATCCGCGAAATGTCCGGCGGCGGTGTGAATGTGGCAATTGAATGTGTCGGCTCCAAAGCCACGGTGAACGACGCAATTGATTCCTGCGACAGAGGCGGCAGAGTGATGCTCTTTGGTCTGGCAGCTCCTGACTGCGAAGTTTCCATTCATCCTTTTGATATTTTTCAGCGGGAGCTTACGATTCGTTCATCATTTGTGAATCCGTTCACTCATGCGCGGGCTATCGAATTACTTGCCGCAGAAAGATTAAAAATAGCGCCATTAGTGTCGCAAAATATGCCTTTGGAGAAACTTAACGAGGTATTAGCTGACGCAAAACTTCGTCAGGAAGGAAAAATTGTAATTCGCCCTGATTTGACAAAATAGTTACGTGCAAAAAAATTCGCTGTGGAATGGTGAAAGAAATTGCACAAAGCATTGGTGTGTATTTTGCGAGCAAATCTTCCAACTGAATGAAAATTAATCTGTTATGGATGTATTTCAGCGGCAAAAGTATAGCTGGCATAAAATTTGTGAAAAGAATGCGCTTCCCTGATTGTAGGCTCAGGGCGAAGTAACTTTTTTGCGACGAAGAGGCAGAACGAAGAAAAATGAAAATAAATTAAATTTTTGTTGCAATTTAAAAAATAATTTTATAGATTAATAGACCAAATCAGCCTCACTTACCTAACTGTGACCAGTCACAATGACGAAAGGAGGTGAAAGCCGGCATTTCTTCCAAAGTTCACTTCTAATTTAAAAAAATTTTAACACCTTGGTACATTAAGTCCAATGAACCAAAATGGAGGACGGAGTTTATGAAACGGTTAACTTTGCTATTAGTTTTACTGATGGTAGTCGCTTTTTCTGCGACCGTATTTGCGCAGCAGTTGGCAATTTTGAAACCTGCGAAAATCGGCCAGAAAAGTGAAGCTATTCCCATCACGAAGAAACAGTACGAAAAAATGATGCAGAAATCCCGCTCAATGGTAAACGTTCCCGATATTAAAGCGACACACGCGGGCATCATCGACACATTGGTCAATCCTTTCCCCACAGCAGTAAACTGGGGTGTAGCATCTGGCGATTCACAGGCTGCTTATTTTGAACCACCGGCTGCTTGCTACATAAAAGCAATCGGAATTGTGGGACAGAGCTGGGGTAGTGACCCGTTGTCTGATGGTTACAACCTGATCATCAACAAAGCAGCTTACGGCTGGGATTTTGATGACAGTTGGTGGGACGGCGATGCCATTTACACGAAAGACAAAGGATTACCCACATTGTTAGGCACACAGATGTGGGGTGAGTTCCCGAATACAGTCGTTGACGGCCAGCGTGTATGGACAGAGATGATCTGGCTGGGCACAGAACCGGACAATGGTGGTGAAGGCTTTGTCGTAACCGCGATTCCTTATGGCGCTGATGCTACTTATATGGGAACCGATGCCGGTTACGATAATCCTGATGATCCCAATGACATGTATCGTTTGGCAAAATATTACAGTGCCGGTCGTAGCGGACATGACCCGCAGTTTACAGTTAGACATTACACAGTGACCTGGCAGGTAGTGGTTGAGTTCTATCAGAATACACCTCCGAGCATTGAAGTAGTTGGTGGTCCTTACTCAACAGTGCTCAATAGTGATGCCAGAACTATTCAGGCTCACATCTGGGACATCGATGCTAATGATGCCAATCAGGCTGGTGTTGCTTCTGCAAACCTGCTTTACAAAGTCAATGACGGCGATTGGGTGACCGTTGCTATGACAATGGCAAGCGGCACAGATCAAGACGGTGTCTGGGAAGGTGTTGTTCCCGCTGGTATTTTGAATCCTGGCGATGTTTTGACTTATAAATTCAATGCTACAGATAAAGCCGGCGCTTCCACCGAAATTTTGGGCGGCTCCTATGGCTACTTTATGAAATACAATGACATCCTCGTTTTCTACAACGATGATGGTACTTCATATCCTGCATCAATAATTTTGCATCCCTACTACGATAATCTGTGGGGAAGTGGTGAAGTTCCCTATAGCTACGATGTATGGGCTGGCGCGGCTGACGGTGCATTGTCGGCAGTTTTGGTAAATCAGTATGATTATATCGTTGAAATTGACGCCTATTCTCCGGCGACATTGAACGATGATGTTCTTGGTGCCTGGTTTGCTTCCGGCACCAAATACATGTTCTGGTCATCACAGGAATGGGGCTATCAGTTGACTGGTGGCGCTGATTCTACATTTGCGGCTGATGATTGGCACAATGCATACATGGGTATCGGAACGATAGGCCCGATGGATATCAATTATGCACGTACCGGTGGCTGGACTGCTCCTTTCCCGATTAGTCCGGTTCAGGGTGATGTCATTTCCGGTCCTCTGTTTGATTTTCTCGGTGACAGCTTGCAACTTTACTATTGGCCTGATTATGAACTTGGCTTTGGCTTTGGCGACTGGGCAGACTTGATGACTGCCGGCGACGGAGCAGTGGTCTGCTTTACTGATTCCGCTGAAGGCAAAACCATGGGTGTCCATAAAGAAAATAACGGAAGCAAAACCGTATTTATGACATTCGATCAGCTTTGTATGGATACCGGCGCATTGCCGAGCTACACGGCCACAGATGGCTATCACTGGACAGAACCCAATGTACACAGTGTCGTTGATGCGGCTCTGGATTGGTTCGGCGCTCCGACTGACGTCAATGACGCAGTGGAACCGGCTGTTGCTCTGAAATATGAGTTGAGCCAGAACTACCCGAATCCGTTCAATCCTGAAACCCGAATCAGCTACACCATCGCCAAACCGGGACATGTAAAACTTGCTATTTACAATGTTCTGGGACAAAAAGTGGCGACATTGGTGGATGAGTTCAAGGCTGCCAGCACCTACCGTGTGACCTTTGATGCCAGCGACTTGACAAGTGGTGTTTACTTCTACCGCTTGGATGTTGGCGACTACTCAAAGACAATGAAGATGATGCTGCTGCGCTAATCCGGCGATCAGGTAAGTGAAGGCATAAATGAGCCGCTGAGGTATTTTACTCCTCAGCGGCTTTTTTATTAAATTTCTTTCCAAGGTCTTTCCCATCCATAATTTTCTCTGCAAATTTTAATTGATTTCTTGGCGAAAATCAATTACATTAATATTGCCATTGATTTCCTTGAGACATTTAATTACTAAACTTTTGCAAAAAGCATGTTTTTTCCTCAAAACAAGAAAAGCAGTAAAAATTAACCAGGGAGTTCGCCAAGTATCCACGAAGGACACAAAGATTTTCAAATAGCCTTATTGAAGTAATTTTTAAGGTATTAGACTTGTTTGATAAAAATATTATAATTGATTTTTCCTTTGCGAGCTTTGCGCCTCCTTTGCTGACTTTGCGGTAAAAAAATCAAATTTGCAAAAGTCCAGTTAATTATTTGATCAAACTTGAAGGCATAGTATGAAGAAAAAGATACTCCTTTTCATGCTTTGTCTGTTTTTATTGCAGACGGGCCTGTTCGCGGATAATCCTAATATTGACGAAACACAAATTTTGCCCGGGGTAGTGGTCGCAAAAGCTAAAGCTGGTTCTCTTTCTTTACAGAAGGCACAATTAGCTAAACTAAATTGGGATAACATTAAAAAGGTCGAAGCGGCTTTTCCCGAACTATCTTATCATTCTCCGCTGTCGTCAATTTTTCGGATTCATTTTTCCGAAAACATCCCACCTCTGGAACTGGCACGGCAATTATCTGCCACTGGTTTTTTTGTTTATGTGGAGCCTGTTTACATGAACAAAATCATGGGCATTGTTCCCAATGACACTCTTTTCGCGCGCCAGTTTTATTTACGGCAAACGCACACATGCCTGGCGTGGACAATTTCCAGCGGTTCGCCCGACGTGGTGATTGCGATTGTGGATAATGGCACGGATTATGATCATCCGGATTTGGTGGCTCACCTGTGGACAAATCTTGCCGAGGCAAGCTCTGAAACAAGTCGAATTGCTGCTCATGGTACGCATACAGCAGGGCTTGCTGCTGCTGTGACCAATAATGTGACAGGAATCGCGGGCGCTGGTTTTTCCTGTAATTTTATGCCGGTGAAAGTGAGCTCGGATGATGATCCGTTACAAATTCCATTTGGCTATGAGGGTATTGTTTACGCGGCGGATAATGGGGCGGATATCATAAATTGCAGTTGGGGACATGCCGGCAATTTTTCACAATTCGAACAGGATGTGATAAATTACGCAGTGAGCAAAGGCTGCCTGATCATCGCGGCTGGAGGAAATAATCGAAGCGACAAATTATTTTATCCGGCAGCGTACGTTCATGTCCTGTCTGTGGCAGCGCTGGATGAAAATGACCACAAAGCGAGCTATTCCAGCTATGGTGATTTTATCGATATTGCTGCGCCCGGCGGGGACGAACCAATCGGAAAGCCCGGGCTGCTCAGCCTTTATCCGGTGGCTAATGGTAGTTATGGCGAAATGTCAGGCACTTCCATGGCATCGCCGCTGATAGCCGGAATTATGGGGCTCTTGCGGGCGCAATATCCGAATTGGGACGTGTTGCATCTTTATCGGCAGTTGGCTTTGAGCGCGGATCAGATTGATGACAAAAATCCGGATTATATAGGCAAGCTGGGTACGGGTAAAGCAAACGCATACCGCGCTCTGACCGAGGCGAATGTCCCTGAAGCTGAAGCCGAGATCCATTTTTTCAGTGCAGAAGTCAGTGATTCGATAGGTGGCAATGGCGATTTCCTTTTCGAAAGAAATGAAACAGTTCATATTAGCGCAGCATATCAGAATTTTTCGCTGAGTGCCGGAATAGGCTACACTCTTCGACTATCAAGCAGCGATCCTGATTTAGAATTTCTCACTGATGAAATATACGTTGAAAATTTTCCGCCGGATTCAATTTTGAATTTGAAAAACGCTTTAAGCTTTCGCATTTCTAAAGATGCGGCAACGCATTTAGCGTCTCTGGCGCTGACCTTTGAGTTGGAGAACGGCGCCGGAGGGGCAGACACAATTTTTGTGCCTGTGGGAAAATCTGCTGTGTTGCTGGTCGATGACGATGGCGGAAAAAACATTGACGAATTTTACACTTTTGGGCTGGAGAAATTGAAAATACCATTTCTGCGATGGGACAGAGAATCCCTCGGCAGCCCGCCGCCGATTTTTATGCGTTATTTTCCGATGATAATCTGGTTTTGTGAATGGGCGTTCCCCAGTGTGGATGCGAACGACCGTGCTGCGTTGACTGAGTATCTGGACCATGGCGGAGATCTTTTCATTTCAGGTCAGGATATTGGTTGGGACTTAGCTGAACCCAACGGTGAACACGGTCAATTTTCAGAAGAAACCCTTGAATTTTATGAAAATTATTTGCACGCTATTTACAAAAATGACAACAGCCTGGCGGATCAAGTTGTCGGTATGCCAGCTACACTGGGGCAGGATTTGAAATACAAAATTTATCAGCCAGGACTACCTTTTCATTTTCAATTTCCTGATTGGATTGAACCAGCCGATGGTGCAGTTTCCTGCTTTCGGTATGAGAATCAAAAAGGCGCAGGAGTTTATTTCCAGGGACAACATCGGGTTTTGAATCTCGGATTTGGCTTTGAGGCAATTGATAGTAAGCGGGATGAAAATCCACAGCGGATTTCTCGACCCAGACAAGAATTTATGCGCCAGCTTTTTCAATATCTGGGACCTTTGCGCCATCAGCCCGTTGCCGATATTGAAGATACCGATTCTGTCACTGTTGTTTTTGAAACTGATTTATCGCCGCTTGTTGACAGGACAGATTCACTTTATCTTTTTTATCAGCTTGATCCATTGGAACAATTTTCGCGAGTCAAAATGAATGTGGATGATTCCGGGAAAGGAGCGGTCAAAGTTCACTTTGAAAATTTATCGGGGAAAATCGAATATTATTTTCAACTGCGCGATCCGTATTTCACATTCTCGTTGCCAGTGAATGCGCCAGGGGCAACTTATTCTTTTCACATTGGCACTGATACGGAAAAACCAAAATTAGCGCACCTGCCTCCTGCAGATATTATTGCGCAAAACAAACCGCGAAAGATCACAGTCGCAGTCACGGATAATCTGGCGGTTGATCCGAACTCGGTGAAAGTACATTTTTCCACAGAACTTGTCGCTGATTCGCTAACGATGATTCCAGTAGGAGAGAATCTGTTTGCCGCAGAAATTCCACCGACAGGGGTGATCGGGGACTCTGTGGTTTATTTTTTCACTGCTTCTGATGCAGCGAAAAACGCCAATCGTGCTTGTTCGGAAAATTTTTCCTATTTCATCGGCAGAGAAAATTTTGAGTTAGGGCTTGATTATTGGCAGACGGATTCGCTTTGTTGGCGTCTTGATGATCGGGAATATCGTTCGCCGATGTTCAGTATGTCCACTTTTCCCGGTGGGGAATATCAGGAAAATACTGATGCATCGCTTTTACTGGTTCCAGGTATTCCTGTTCGAGCCTTGAAAGACATCAGTTTAATTTTTTGGACAAAATACGAAATGGAAGAGGGGCATGATTTCGGTACCGTGGAAGCTAAAAGCAACCAGAATGAATCGTGGCAGCAGATCGGCGAGCGCATCAGCGGAGCGACGGATTCATGGCAAAAGGTGAAAATTCCCCTGACAACATTTTTCTCCGAAACTGATGATTCCGTTTTTGTACGTTTTCATTTTCAAAGCGATTCATCGCAGGAAAAACCGATGGCGGGCTGGTTCATTGATGACGTTGAATTTCAAAAAGACGCAGGGACGGAAATTTGTACAAAAGAAAGATCAGCACATTTAATTTCAGATTTATTCGAATTGTTTCCCAATTTCCCCAATCCGTTCAATGCTACCACTCGGTTCAAATTTCTGTTGCGCGAAGCTGCGGATGTGAGGCTTCTCATTTTGAATATCAATGGTCAGCGTGTGTGGGAGCTCCGTCTATCAAAATTGCAGGCCGGGCTTCATGATTTGTATTGGGATGGAACCAACGCTTTTGGCGGACGTTGCACTACCGGAATCTATTTTTTGCGCATGACCGCTGAAAAAAAAGGACGTTCCGAAAAAAAACAATTGACAAAGACAATGAAAATGATTTTATTACAATAGGGGACGCCATGGCGCTGCCGAATTGGTACCGTCGTTGCATTGGCTGCGGCGAGGGGCGTGATAAACGCAAGATGCTGAGAATTGTGAAAAACAAGGGGCAGGCTCCGGAACTTGATTTGCAGCAGAAAAAACCGGGCAGAGGCGCCTATGTTTGTCCAAACAGTCAATGTGTAATGCTGGCGAGAAAAAAACGCGGATTGGAGCGGTCATTTCGTTGTTCCGTTGACGATCAAATTTATGAAAAATTGATTCAGCAGGTGAGTGCTGTTGAAAACAGAAAAAGTTAAATCTCTGCTTCATCTGGCGCAAAAAGGTAGAATGCTGGAAGTTGGTAAAACAGCGGTTTTGATTTTGATCAAAAGAAAAAAAGCCGCATTGGTCATTGTCGCGCTGGATAGTTCGGAAAAGTTGAAGCGGGAAGTGGAATTGGAATGCCGGCGGTTTTCTATTCCGTTGTATTTGTTCGGTTCCAAAGATCAACTCGGTGAGATTCTCGGCAGGGACGAAGTGGCGGTGATAGCTGTTTCCAATAAAAATTTGGCGTCAGAATTGAAGAAATATCTGCTGTGATTACAATTGTCCGTTACGCCGGCGCAAGAACAACAGTAGCGGATAGCCGAGCCCGTAGCAACTCACGAGCTCACCAAAACCGATGGTGAGTACAAATAAAAAGTAAACGGGAATATCAATTCCGTGCGGCAAAGGGATATCTGGTGCAGCAACCAGAAATTGCAGGTATCCGCTCACGCCCAGTGCATTGAATAACACTGGCGGCAGAGGTGCCAAAATTGGCTTTTTAAACCGGCGCAGGTAGAAAGTGGACGCTGCAGCAAGCAGAGTAATGAGACTCCCGCCAAAAATATCAATGGGACCCAATCCTCCGTAAATATTCGCCACCATGCAGCCGATCCATAATCCGGGAACGGCTTCCGGAAGCAAATATGGGAGCACTGTCAGCGATTCAGAAACGCGAATCTGCATCGGGCCGAAGCTGATGGGTGCCAGAAATATTGTTAGCGTCGCATAAAGTGCGCCTATCAGGGCTGCGCGAGTGGCGAACTGCGTTGTTTTCATATTTTCATAATAAAAAATATTTCGGGGAAAGGCAAGGAAAATTTAAAGCGTTACTGGAATCAAAAAAAGATGGAAAAATTTTAAGGAATCTGAAAAAATATGGTCACAGAAACTGAATCTCATAAACGGGTGAAACAGATCGTTAAAAAGTTGGAAACTGCTTTCGGAATCCCGAAACGGGAAAATGTAATTGATCCTTTAAGTACATTGATTTTAACTGTCTTGTCGCAGAGCACCAATGACAAAAATCGGGACACAGCCTATCGTCGTTTGCGGGAGAAATATCCGACCTGGGAAGAAGTGATGACAGGTGATGTACGAGAAATTGCAGACGCCATTCGCCCAGGCGGGCTTGCCAACCAAAAGGCAGAACGCATTCAGGCGATCCTACAATGGATTCGTGAAGAATACGGAAAACTTGAATTGGATTTTTTGTGCAATATGGATCCCGATGAAACCATCCACCATTTTACTCAGCTCAAAGGGGTTGGCGTGAAAACCATCAGTGTGGTGATGATGTTTTCCTGCGGCATCGATGTTTTTCCTGTGGATACACACGTTCATCGTATTTGTCGGCGGTTGGGTCTTGTCCCGGACAAAGCTACAGCGGAAAAGACCTTTTGGCAAATGCAGCCATTGGTTCCGCCTGGAAAATCTTACTCGCTGCACATGAATTTCCTCAAATTGGGCAGAACCATCTGTTTCGCTCGCAAACCAAAATGCGAGATTTGCCCGATTCAGAGAGAGTGTGATTATTTTGAAGAAAAATAAGGGTTTTTTTAAGGCTGAATATATGCACACCTTACCACCGAAAAAGCGCGTTCCTGCAGACAAAGCGCTTGATTTTGGGGATTAATTTCAGTAACTTATTTTTTGCAAAATTGAAATAAACAACAGGTATTATTCATTTCTATATAGGTAACAGAGCAATTGCATGAAAGTTGAAGCGCTTTTATTTAATCTGAACGGGGTTCTGGTCGATGTATCTCAGTCGACTCGGTACGCCATCAAAAAGACCGCGGAATTTTTTACAGGCGATGAAATTCAGAATGTTGAAATTCAACAGGTGAAAAACCGCGGCGGATACAACAATGATCTTGATTGCACACATGCTATCATTTCTGATCATGGCAAAGATGCGTATCACTGGGAGATTGTCGATAAATTTGAAGAATTTTATCTGGGCAAAAATTTTGATGGATTTATCAGAAATGAAACTATTTTGATCAAGCCGGAAGTTCTTTCCTCGTTATTTCATCGTTTCAAATTAGGCATTGTGACCGAACGGCCAAAAAGCGAAGTTGATTTTGTGCTCAGCAGATTTGAGGCAGAGAATTATTTTGATGTTTTGGTCGCACAGGAAGATACGCCTCCTGGCAGGGGCAAACCCGAGCCAGATGGTATTTTGTTGGCAATGCAGAAATTAGGTGTAAAAACCGCGGCATATCTGGGAAACACTATTGATGATATGAGAGCAGCAACGGCCGCTAAAATCGTTCCGGTGGGGATTTTGCCCTTCGGCGAAACCGAAAAAAATCAGGCAGATTTGTTACGAGCAGCCGGAGCGAAATTTATTTTGAACGATGTGAACGAAGCAATGACTCTGTTTGATTGATTTTTGTTGCCCGTAAGCAAAACCAAAACATACGGAAAAAGAATGATATCTTCAGCTAAATTTTATTTAAATAAGTTCCGCAAAACACCGATTCGTCAGTGGCGTGCAAAAATTATCAGCGGTGTGCAGCATTACGTGTTGGATTTCCCCAACGGCATCACGCTACAAACAGTGAAAAATTGCAATTTGAAGTGTAAGCATTGCTATCTCAACGAATTTGGTAAAAATATTCCCGATGGCGAACGTGGAATGATGCCTTTCGAGGATTTTCAAAAAATCGTAGCGCGGTTGGAAAAATTGATCAAAAAAGTCAATGAATTTTACTTCTCCAGTTTCGAACCATTGTTGCACAAAGATATTTTTCAGATGATGGACTATTTGCTGGAAATTAATCCGGATTTACAATTTCCGCTGGTTACAAATACAATGACGATTGACGATGAAAAATTGGAAAAATTGAAAAAGTATCCGATTCCCAGTTACACAATTTCTCTGGATGGAACGACGAAGGAAACGGTGGAAGCTTTCAAAACGGGAATTTCATTTGAAAAATTGATTGATACAATTAAACAATTGACTTCGCTTGATGAAAATAGTTCAGTCGGTACGGTGTTCGTGCTGCATCGGAAAAATGTCCATGAACTGCGGGACTACGCTGATTTTGTGCTTGAATTGGGTGTAAAAAAAATAATGGTGAATAATTTGATGCCCTTTTCCGAAGAGTTCCAGGATCAGCATCTTTATTCGCCCCGGGGCAACATGGAAGTAGAAGAAATTTTCGACCACCTCATTGAGCGAGTCGTTGCCAATGGACAACAACTGTTTTTGCCATACATGAAACCGAAAAAAATCGGATGCAGGCAAGCAGAGTCTTTGTTCGTTGATATTAATGGTAATGTAGCTCCGTGCGATTATCTTGCCGTGAGTACAAATTTCTACTATTTCGGAAAACACAAGCAGGGCAAACCGCTCATTTTCGGTAATGTCTATCAAGATGATCCGCTCAAAATTTATCGTTCTATTCCCTTCAAAAAGTTTCGCAGGCAACACCGGGCAGGGAAAAATTTGCCCGAATCCTGCCGCTATTGCATTGATGCTTATGGCTTAATGTGCAGCCATCGAAGAGTGTACGGTGCGATGTGATAGTCCGTTAAAAGTAATCTTTTCAGAAAATTGTCGCAAAACAGCCCCCGATTCACAATCCCTGCGAATTTCCTCGTCAGGTAAAGCGGGAAAAAGGGACAAATTCCCCTTGCGTAAATATTCTTCTTGATTATGAGAGTTTTTTTTATTACATTTGGCGATAAAATCTAAATGCACATTGACTTTACAAGTCTTTAGTAAAGATTTTTTTGAATTTTGAAAACATTTATTTATTGCTGTTTGTTCCTGATCAAGCTGGAATATTATGACTAAAAAATGTAAAAAATTGTCAGGAAGGTTTAAAATTTGTTCAATGCACTATATCCGGTATCACTACCATTGTATTGTCAGGTTTATGTCGGATATTGCCCCTACTTACTCCGGTGATAATTCTCCTCCTGAATGCGCCTGATGTTGCAGTGACGTTTTCTCATCTGTGACTGATTTGCTTACTGTTTAAAATTTGCAGTGATGACATTTAATTACTCATGGCTATTTGAGGTTTTGCTCAAGTCGCTTTTTTAGCGTTCTGTTTTTTTTTATTCACAAAGCAGGCTCAAAATGCTGTTTTGTAAATACGGATTTTTGTTGAAAATTAATCGATTCCAAAATAATTGTTTGAATGAATGTAGAGGGAAAGTATGCCAAAAACAAGACTACAATGGATACTGATCCTCCTGTTGGTGATGGTGGTGTTAATTGTGCCTTTATTTATTTTTCCGCCAAAGGCTGATGTCCAGCAGGATGATCCATGGCTCTATATGCCGAAGAAGGTTTCGCACACGAACCATGCTCCGTTAATTCAGGGACCTTTTGCTGACGGTCCTTCTGTTACGAAGAAATGTCTCGAATGCCATCCCGAAGCAGGGAAAGAGATGCTGAACAACGTCCACTGGACCTGGCTGGGAAAACCGGTTTTGCTGCCGGGACGCAAAGATTCCGTCAGAATGGGAAAGAAGGTTTCCATCAATAATTTTTGTATCGGAATTCGCGGCAATTGGCCTCCGTGTACTGCCTGCCATACAGGCTATGGCTGGTCTGATGAAAACTTTGATTTTTCCAATGAAAATAATATCGACTGTCTGGTGTGTCACGATCATTCAGGTCAGTATGTTAAGGGAAAAAGCGGAATCCCGCCCAAAGATGTCGATTTGGTCGCGGCAGCGAAAAGCGTTGGCAGACCGACAAGATTGAATTGCGGTAGCTGCCATTTCACCGGCGGCGGCGGAGACGCAGTGAAACACGGCGATTTAGATCGCAGCCTGGATTTCCCACCGGAACGCGTCGATGTCCACATGGGAAAATACAATCTCGTTTGTGTGGATTGCCACAAAGGCGAAAATCATCAGATTCGCGGACGCTTGATGTCGGTTAGTGCAGACAATGAAAATCAGGCATACTGTACTGATTGTCATCTGGAGAAACCGCATCAGGACGAACGTCTCAATGATCACACTGATGCTGTGGCGTGTCAAACGTGTCATATTCCCAAAGCGGCAGTGAAAGAAGCCACGAAAATTAAGTGGGATTGGTCAGAGGCAGGACAGGCTCGCCCCCAAAATCCCCATTCATATTTGAAAATTAAGGGAAGCTTTGTTTATGAAAAGGGAATTACTCCCAAATATTGTTGGTACAATGGGAAAAGCGATCATTACTTGTTGGGCGATAAAATTGATCCGAACAAAGTAACCCATTTAAATAGACCTTTGGGCGATATCAATGACCCGACGGCTAAAATTTTCCCGTTCAAAGTCCATCGGGCGAAACAGATTTATGATAAAAAATATAATTATTTGATCCAGCCTAAAACTTACGGCAAGGGTGGATATTGGACCGACTTTGATTGGCAAAAAGCCTCCCGGCTGGGAATGGAAGCGGTCGGTCTGAAATACAGCGGCAAATATGGTTTTGCCGAAACTGATATGTGCTGGCCTTTGACGCACATGGTGGCCCCCAAAGAAAAGGCGCTGTTGTGCGCTGATTGCCACTCTGAATCCGGTACATCCAGAAAGGGCCGTCTCGATTGGAAAGCGCTGGGTTACGAAGGCGATCCGATTTTCTACGGCGGCAGACGAGTCAAATCACACAAGTCCAATGTATCAACTAACGGGGAGGCAGATTGAAGATGAATAGACAGACCTTCCGAAATAATACGAAACTTATTACAGCTTTTCTACTGGTTTTTCTGATAGCAGGGACTTATGTTTTTGCGCAGACAAACAAAACGATTCATCCGACGTTTCCGATTCTGGATGAAAATGGGGTCACCGTTCTGACTTCCGGAAAGCCGATTTCTACAATGAAAACATGTGGCAATTGCCATGACACACAGTTCATCGAAACCCATAGTTTTCATTCTGATTTAGGGTTGAGCAATTACACTGAAAGCGGAGAGTCGATGCTCAGACCCTGGGATTTAAGCAATGGTGCTTTTGGGCAATGGAATTCGCTTCTTTATCGTTGTCTGACGCCCAAGAATGATCCGTTCATGGATTTGGGCACTCCGGGCTGGATAAAAATGTACGGACTGCGTCATGCTGGCGGCGGTCCGGCTGTGCGCAGTCGCGATGGTAAACCTTTGACGTCGCTAACCGTCAAAGCCGGCGATCCCGAGACCCATATCCTCGATCCCGAAACAGGGCAGATGAAACCCTGGAATTGGAAAAAATCCGGCGTTGTGGAAATGAACTGCTTTTTGTGTCATATTCCCAACCCGGATAATGATGCGCGATCTGTAGAGATTGCAAAAGGAAATTTTAAATGGGCAAATACTGCTACATTGAATGGAACAGGAATTGTCTCAAAAACAGCGTCGGGATGGAAATGGAATCGTTCGGCGTTTGATGCAAGAGGTGATCTCAAATCGCAATTTGTGCTCATGCAAGATCCTACAGATAAAAATTGCGCTGCTTGTCATGGCAAAGTGGTCGATGATCCGCATAGTCCTTTGCTTTTGACTGAGTGCAAGCCCGCTTACTGGAACACAGAGACGACGGGGCAAATTATATCTCCCCAGCGGATTTCCGACAGCGGTATGAATCTACAGAATAAAAATGAATTATCACGTCCCTGGGACGTACATGCGGAACGGTTGGTGCGTTGCGTCAACTGTCATTATTCCATCAATAATCCATCGTATCATGAAGGAGTGGAACCCGGGCATATCAAATTCGAAGCGAGAAGACTGGATTTGAAAGAATATCTCATCAGACCCAGCCATCAATTTGCCAAAGGAAAAACGGTGCAGCACACAATCGCACCTGAATTGGCAAATACCATGCGCCGTTGTGAGTCCTGCCACGCCACAGAGAAAACGCATCAATGGTTGCCTTACAAAGATCGGCATTTGGCTAAATTAGCTTGTGAATCATGTCATATTCCGAAAATTTATTCGCCAACGAAAAGCTTGTATGACTGGACAGTGATCGATCTGAAGGGCGAAGCGCGAATTGAGTGCCGCGGCATTGAGGGCAACAAATTAGATCCGACTAAACTCATCACTGGTTACGAGCCTGTTTTATTGCCGCGAAAAGAGCAAGATGGCAGAGCCCGGTTAGTGCCGTATAATCTGATTACTTCTTATTTTTGGGTTTCCGGCGAGCCGGAAAGACCTGTGAGGTTAGTTGATCTGAAGAAAGCATTTATTCAAAACAAGAAATATCATCCTGATTTAGTTGCCGTGTTCGATGAAGACGGTGATGGCACTATTTCAGCGGCGGAGTTGATCTTGAATAAGCAGGAAAAAATTGATGTTGTCAAGAAACGTTTGCAGGCTGTGGGCGTGATGAATCCCCGCATTGTAAGCGAAGTTCAGCCTTATGGCATTCATCATGATGTCATTGGCGGAGATTGGAGCACGCAAACTTGCGAATCGTGCCATAGCGAGGACTCCCGGATGTCACAGCCGTTTCTGCTTGCTGCAGCCGCTCCGATTGGCGTACAACCGGTTTTTGTGAATTATCCTGATTTGGATACTGCCGGGAAAATTACTACGAATGATGACGGCACTGTTCTTTTTGTGCCTGAGACGACAATGGCGGGCATGTACATATTAGGACATGATAGCAACCAGATCGTCAAATGGATCGGTATCCTGACTTTTCTGGGAGTTTTATTTGGCGTTGCCGTGCATGGCGGGTTGCGAATTTTAGCAGCGCGTAAGATCAAGCATGATCATTCGATCAAGCTGGAAGAGAAGTATTTATACGAAGGTTATGAGCGTTTCTGGCATTGGCTGCAAGCGCTGGCAATTATTTTGCTGATTTTCACCGGCTTAATAATTCATGCGCCTGAAGTTTTCAGCATTTTCAGCTTCAAAGGCGTGGTTTACGTGCATAATACACTGGGAATCCTGTTAGCGCTGAATGCGATTTTTGCAGTATTTTATTACCTTGCCAGCGGCAGAGTGAGAATGTATTTGCCCGAACCCAAGGGATTTTTCAATCAGGCAATCACACAAATCGTTTTTTACACCAGCGGCATTTTTAAAGGAGAACCACACCCGTTCAAGAAAGAAGGCATTGAGGATAAGTTGAACCCGATGCAAAAATTGACGTATCTGGCGATTCTGAATGTGTTGCTTCCGTTGCAGATCATCACTGGCGCATTGATCATGGGAGCACAGCATTTTCAGGGTTTTGCTGAAAAGCTGGGCGGATTGACGTTCCTCATTCCCATCCACACGCTCATCGCATGGTTTTTCGCTGCGTTTGTCGTGTTGCATATTTATTTGACAACAACAGGACACACGCCGTTTGCGGCGATCAAAGCCATGATTACTGGTTGGGAAGAAGTAGAAGTTTCTGAAAATAGTAAATAAAGGGAGAAAAGAAATGGCAAAGACGGCAAAAGACAAAACAGATATGCCAGGAGGCAAGCCTTACATCAATCCGTATGTTGGGGGCGTTATCCTGGGGATTGTTTTGTTTTTAGCGTATTTCATCACCGGAGATGGCCTTGGAGCATCCGGTGGTTTGAATCGCTTCGTTGTTTTTCTTGAAAAACTTATTGCACCAGGTCACGTGAATCGGGTGCCGTATTTGATTAATATCGGGGGCGGCCCGAAAAATCCGCTCGATCATTGGATCGTGTTTTTGGCCCTGGGAATTCTGCTTGGCGGATTTCTTTCCGGCTTGATTCATAAACGGTTAAAACCAATGACAGGGAAAGGCCCCAATGTCTCTGTTAAAATGCGCTGGTTGCTGGCTTTCATCGGCGGGACGCTGATGGGATACGGTGCGCGTCTGGCTCGCGGCTGTACGTCTGGCCAGGGGCTCAATGGCGCAGCCACTTTATCAGTTGGCAGCTATGCGTTTTTGTTTTCTGTTTTTATTGGCGGCTATCTGTTAGCATACTTTTTAAGAAAGCAATGGAATTAAATTTAATATGAGGGAATTGAAATGGCTCCTTTTCCAATAGAACAAATTTTCGGTCATTGGGGCGCCTATCTGATCTTTTTGCTGATCGGCATGGCGTTTGGCGGAACTTTAGAGATGACCGGCTTTGCTAATTCCACAAAATTAGCAGCGCAATTCTATTTCAAGGATCAAACTGTTTTGAAAACCATGTTTACCGGCATTATTGTCGCCATGCTGCTGATTTTTCTGTCCACCGGATTGAAGCTGTTGGATTTCAGCGTCATTTTTGTGAATCCGACCTATCTGGTGCCGTTGATCGTGGCTGGTTTTATTATGGGCTTCGGCTT
>NATN01000244.1 GCA_002085355.1 Candidatus Zhuqueibacterota bacterium 4484_87
CAACCAGAATTTAATGAATGGTAAATGACAATGAATTTTCATGTAAAATTTTTTAAAGTTGTTACAGTGTTGATTATGATCGTTTTTGCGCGGCAGTCGTTCGCCGAAAAAAAATATGATTTTTCCAATTGGCAAAGCAATTTTTCAGCCATTGGCGAGAAGTCGTATGATTATTTCGGCCATGCGATTGCCACCGGAGATGTGAACGGCGATGGCGCGGAAGATATTTTAGTGGGAGCGTTTTACGCAGACCCGAACGACAGAAGCGGAGGCGGCTGTGCCTATCTCTTTTTGGGGAATAGTACGTCTTCTCAACAGCGATTGCTCAACTTGGCACAGGAGAGCGCAGACGTGAAATTTTTAGGCCCTGCGAACAATTCACAGTTGGGAAAGTCGGTCGCTATCGGCAATGTGAATAACGATGCCTATGATGATATTATCATTGCAGCACCATATCACTCAGAAAACGGTATTCAGACCAGGGGCGCTGTTTATGTCATTTTGGGTAGTTCTACTTTAACCGGGGTCAAAGATTTAGCTGCAGGAGGATATGACAGCAAGATTTTGGGCGCCGGCCCGGAAGATCAATTCGGACTTTCTTTGCTTGCCAGCGATTTGAATCATGATAACTTTGATGACATCATAATTGCATCTCCTTATGCTGATCAATCTCCGAAGGTAAATTGCGGAAAAATTTATGTTTTCTGGGGTTCATCACAATTCCCGTCTTCAATTGATCTTGCTAATCAGACAGCGGACCTGACAATTGTCGGAGAAGCAACAAACGATAAAGCCGGTTTTGCTCTCTGTTCCGGGAATGTAAATGGAGACAATTATTTCGATTTATTGATTGGAGCGCCTTCGGCAACCATTGATGCTGTGCAGCGATCTAATGCGGGAATAGTCTATTTGATTGCCGGAAAAGCGAATTACGCTTCTTCGACAATTGAACTGAGCGCATCACAGGAAGTAATCAGCAAATTTTATGGTGGTCTTTCTTTCTCATCTCTCGGAAAGACCATCGCTACAGGCGATGTGAATGGTGATAATTACGATGACATTTTATTGACGGATTTCGCCGGGAATAACAATAAAGGGGTTGTCGGAATTGTTCTGGGCAATATCACCCTGCCTGCAGAAATTGATTTTGCCTATTCGGCATATAACAACACGATTTCCGGCGGAGAAATGGGCGGAATACTTGGAGAGGATTTACTGGTAACTGATATTAATAATGACACCTATGCTGATATTTTTATAGGTGTCCCGAATGCAAATACTGACAATGGCAATTCTTCGGGCTTGGTTTATTTGATCAAAGGCAAACAGTTCTTGCCTACGGATTATAATTTAAATACTGAAAATGCAGACGAGCTTTATCTCGGCTCTTCTGCTGAAAATAGGTTTGGCTTTTCCATGTCTGCTCTCAAATTTAATAAAGATTCTAAAAAGGATGTGTGCTTTGGTGCACCTGAAGGCGGCTATTCGGCCGGACAGATTTTTACTGTCCTGGGTGGCTTGCCTTACATTTTAAACAAAAATCCTGAACATAAAGCGCACAGAGTTGAGGTGGACACAACGGTGAGCTTTGATCTGTACGATGATGACGAAGGTGTGGATATCAATTCCGTTCATGTAGTCATTGGCGGTGTTGAATATACTTCTACCAGTCCCAATTTCAGTTACAGCGGTACACCCTCAAAATATAGCGTGACGATTGTGCCGGTTGAACGTTTCGGTTATGATCAAATTGTAGATGTCACTGTCAATTGCGATGATCTTGCCGGATGGCACATGCCCACAGAATCATACTATTTTCGCACCAGAGAAGATACAGATGCTCCTTACACTGCGAGATGGGTGCCTGCCCCTGATAGCACAAATATTGCCGTGGATGCGAATGTCACTTTTCACATTTATGATGACGGTGAAGGGGTTAATTTGAATTCTGTTGTTGTCAACATTAACGGGACAATTTATACTGCCGATAGTACAAATTTTAGTTATAGTGGCACACCGAACGACTATTACATTCAAATTGACCCGCCAATGGATTTTAGCTTCGGAGAAATCGTCAATGTCTCTATTGACGCGGCTGACAATTCGGCGAATGCAAATATCATGTCCACCTTTCGCTATAGTTTTACTTGTGTGGATGATACAATCCCACCGATTGTCGTAAGCTGGGATCCGGCGGATGGAGACACAATCAGCCAAAAATCGACTTTACAGTTTGAAATTATTGACATCGGCGCGGGAGTTAACAGAAGTTCTATCAATTTTTATTTAGATCAAACAAATCTGACACCGTTTTTAAACATTGTTCCTAATAGTTCCGGAAATGGGTTTGTCGCTCAGTACACGCCGACGACGCAAAACTATTATTCTTTGGGCGATCATAAGTTGCGAGTCGTCGCATACGACCAGGCGTCAACGCCCAATATGGCGGACACTTCAATCACAGTGATCTGTATTCCGGACCATGAACCGCCTTATACACAAAATCATTTTCCGGTAAAATATGAGACAGAAGCGGCTACAAACACTAGAGACAGAAGCGGCTACAAACACTAAATTCATTGTGGATATTTTGGATGATTTGATGGGGGTAGATAGAAATACCATTCAAATCAAATTGAACGGAACCGAAATAATAAATTCTCCCAACACAGTTGTTTCTCAAATTGAGAAAGGTTTTCACATCGAATATTCACCGCCAGCACGTTTAGTAGGGCAGATAAATGTTTCCATCGATGTCAGCGATTTCAACAATCCACCAAATGTGATGCCAACGGAATATTATACTTTTACCACAGTGGTAGATACGATTAGTCCCTATCTGGGGAATTTGGATCCGCAACCCAATGAGACCAACGTTGCCGAGACGAAAAGCATTTATCTCTCAATTTATGATACTCAGACAGGCGTAGATCAGTCATCCATTATTTTGAAAATTAATGATGCGGATGTTACTTCACAGACAACGATTGAGGAAATCAATAAAGGCTATTCGCTTTTTTATGACCCGCCGGAGCCTTTTAATTTTGATGCAACTGTCAAGGTGGAAGTTTCCTGTCAGGATTTTGCAATGAACCCGAATGTACTCAATACAACCTACTTTTTTTATATCGTGCCGGATACAGTGCCGCCTTATGTCACAAATATGGACCCGGATCAAAATCAGGTGGGTGTTCCGCTGAATACAAATATTTATCTGGAGGTGATGGACGATGGCTACGGAGTTGATTCTTCAACGATCCGGTTATATGTCAATTCCAATTTAGTTGAGCCGACTCTTTCTCCGGTCGCTTCAGGCAAAGGTTTCGGGTTGCTTTATGATCCTCCGGTAAATTTCTCTTACGGACAGGTAGTCAACGTATCAGTTTATGCCAGTGATCTGGCAACGCCGTCAAATTCTATGACTGAATTCAAATATTCGTTTCGCTGTATTGATGATGACACTAATCCGCCATTTTTAACGGGATTGGAGCCGGCAGCGAAAAAGGATGTCCCGGTAAACACAAAAGTATCATTCAAACTTTTGGACGCTGAATATGGAATAGATTTTAGCTCGATAATTTTTAAAATAAATAATAATCTGATCAGCAATTTTTATTATGAAGAAGTAAGCGACCCGGCCGGAAACGGGTATTATATCGAATATTATCCGCCGGAACCGTTCAATTACGGGGAATCGGTGAATCTGTTTATTTATGCCCAGGACCTTTCCAGTAATCATAATGAATTGCCGCCAAGTCAAAGAAATCATAATTTTGTTTGCGAACTTGACACGATCCCGCCGGTTGTTCTACGTATTAATCCTGGGATTGGCGATCTGGCGTATCCAAATACAGTTTTGTATGCAGAATTTTGGGACTTTGAGTCGGGAATCGACACTAATGCGACAGTCTTTAAAATTAATTATAACCGAGTCATTAATTTCGAGGATAGTCTGTCTGATGATGCTTATTCCATCAAATATGAGCCAGAAAATCCGTATACGCATGGGCCTTTGTTGGTGAGTTTCTCGATTTCAGACATGGCGCATAATACGATTGATACCAGTTATGTTGTCTATGTCGTTCCAGATACATTTCCGCCTTATATTGTGACTCAATTTCCTCACGCAAATGCTGTCGATGTTGATCCCGACAATGAGTTGATCGTTGATGTGCTGGATAAAGGAATGGGACTTGACAGGGAATCCATCGAATTTTATATCAATGATCAACAGGAATATAATTTTAATCTTGAATACAATCCTTACCATTTTCACCCTGATTCTCTCGGTTATCGTTTGAAATACATGTTGCCGGAGACATTTTATCCGGGACAATTTGTAACAGTACGCATTAAAGCGCAAGACATATCAATTTTCCCGGTTCCCAACAAGCTTGATACCACGTACGCTTTTACAATCCGTTTGCCGGAGGATGAGGTGATCGCCATTCCGCCGATCATCCATCCAAACTACGGAGATGTCAACCGCGAATCAAAAATTTGGATTCATTCCGATGCCGCGCCTGATGATATTGCTGCAAAAATTTATGATGTGAGGGGCAAACCCGTCAAAGATCTGGAAATTCAGGATAATGGCGGCGATAAAAAAGTTGCAGTCTGGGATGGCCGTGACGAAAACGGTCTTATGGTTGCCGGCGGAGTTTACATTTATCAAGTGAAAGTGAGAGGGAAAATAACGCAGGGGAGCGTTACCATTGTGAGGTAATAATCAAAAAAGAGACTGACAAAATAATAAAAAACCCATTCGTCGGAATGGGTTTTTTATTGTCGGGGCGCCGAGATTTGAACTCGGGACCTCCTGCTCCCAAAGCAGGCGCGCTAACCGGGCTGCGCTACGCCCCGCTTGGCTTTTAAGCCGAAATAAACATTTTTAAAAAATTATTGAGATATTTGTTTAGAATATTTTTCCAGAATCTGTTTTGCTTTTTGCAGCGCTCTGCCTCGATGGCTGATTTTGTTTTTCAGTTCCAGATCCATCTCGGCAAACGTCTGATCGTATTCCGGGACGAAAAATATCGGATCGTAACCAAACCCCCGATCCCCGCGGCGTTCCCGTGTGATTACGCCGGGACAAATTCCCTCAGTTGTTTGTTGAAAATCATCGCCGATGATAGCTATAACAGTGCGAAATCTGGCACTACGTTCGTCGTCCGGGACATTTTCCATCATACGCAGCAATTTTGCAACATTATCATCGTAGGTGGCATTCTCTCCTGAGAAGCGACTGGAAAAAACGCCGGGTTGGCCGTCCAAAGCATCGACCTCAAGACCTGTGTCGTCAGCAAGACTGAAAATTCCGGTAATCTCGTAAATTGTCTTTGCTTTTTTTATTGCGTTTTGTTCTAAAGTATCGCCATCTTCTTCAATATCCGGAAGCTCCGGAAAATCAGCCGCGGAAAGAATTTCCAACGGTAGGTCCCGAAGCAATTCTTTCATTTCGCGCACTTTATCTTTATTTTTCGTGGCCAAAATTAGTTTCATCAATCAATTGCTTCAGTCAAAATTAAGCGTACACTTCTTGTTCATTGCATTTGCAGACTGCCACAAAATTCTCTTTGAAACGCCAGGACCCTTTTTCATCATTTTTGATAGATGAAATTACCTTGACGGTGCTAATGGCCTCGCCGCAAGTAGGACATTTCTGGCCGTGTCCTGCTGCTTTGGATACTTTTGATAAAAAGCTTCTTTCTTTTCCCATTTCGTTTATCTCCTTTGATAACTTTCCTGGTTTATAATGCCGATTAAATCATTGCGAATCTTCAAAATGCAAACCCATAATTTAAAAAAATTTCAATAAAAGTCAATGAAAATTTTGAGAAACTTGAAAGTGTTGTCAAAATTTGAGATAAGCGAATAAAAAAGCTGCGAAGGCCTGTATTAGTTTTACAGTGCCTTCGCAGAACTCATTTGCGCATTGAAGGGAGGAAATTTATTAGCGGATTAACAGCATTTTCTTTGTCGCCAAAAGTTCTCTTTCAAATTTCAACTGATAGAAATAAACACCACTGGGCTGATTTTTGGCAGCCCAGGTAACCTGATGTGTTCCGCCCGACTGAAATTTATCAACCAGCGTTGCTACAACCTGCCCCAAAGAATTGTAAATCGTCAATTTCACATTTCCCGACTTTCGTAAAGTGTAATTAATGGTCGTTGTCGGATTAAATGGGTTGGGATAATTGTCCATGATGTCAAATTCGTCGGGGTATTGTTCTTCGCCTTCTTTCCAGTCCACACCTGTCGGTGCGCAAGGGCAAATCAGGGAATCTTCCGGGAATACCCGCAAGGCCATAACGCTATCTTGAATTAATTCGACCGGCTTTGCCCAACCATAGTCGGAAATTGCTAAAGTTGTATCCATGATTGTAGGTTCGATATCCTGAAAGCAGGTTTTGCTGTTTTCATTAAAAGAAGTGATAAAAATATCTTCCTTGGAGTATGGATTAATACTTTTACTTCTACCCGTGGCTGCAAAGCCATGCCAGCCGTTATTTTGGACTTCGGTAATTGCTGCGACTTCATCTAATTTGTCCGGCGTAAAACAAGAGCTGTATTCGTTCCAGATTTTCGCCCATCGGAAACCGAGATCATTGCCAAATTGCGCGAACAAAACATCTGTATCAGAGCCAGGTGTCGTGAAATTTTCTGCGAAACCGGCTACCATGAAATCTCCTGTTGTTGTTTTTATCAGAGATGTCGAAGCTTCTGAATTAGTTCCAACCGGTGCTCTCAAGACTTTTCCCCAGGCAAAGGTTAAATGGTAATTAATTTTAAAAATGAGAAGATCCGCTTTCCCTGTGCCACTAAATCCTCTGGTCCAGCCGCTAATGACATAAGAGCTGTCTTCAGGATTGTCCACAATTTCCCAGGGATAATCTTCTCGGCTGCTGCCGACTCGAATGCTTGCCAACAACGCTCCACTGTTGCTGATACGTGCCACAACGATGTCCCTGTTTCCGGGTGAATCAGTATAGCCCACAATAACGTAGTCGCCATTGGAGTCTTGTGTAATCGCTCTTCCGATGTCTCTTGCGCCGGAGTCGCCAATAGCAATCGCCCACATCGGCGTGCCGCCAGAAGAGAATTTCGCCACTAAAATATCGCCTCTAGCGTCATGGTTGAAAGTGTTAC
>NATN01000034.1 GCA_002085355.1 Candidatus Zhuqueibacterota bacterium 4484_87
GTAAGCAAATGCGAATTGCATTTTTTCGAAATTTCCGGCTGGCGCTAAAAGTTCGATTGAACCCATTCAGTCTCCGATGAATTTGGACAGATTTTTGCAACTAAAAAAATTTGGACACTTTTATAAAATAATGAACAATCGGAATGAAATCCGATAATTGACCAATGGAAATTTAACGAAATCTCTCCGATGGTGTCAATTAAGCATGCAATTTTTTTATAAAATCGAAATTTAGACTTTGGCAGCCAGAAAGTCAAGCATTATTTCTGATTTTTGAAAAAAATATTCGCGATAATGAATACATAGCGAAGTATTGGGTGGCTTATTTTCACGAGCGGAAAGAGATAAATGGCTATATAACATCAATAAAAGCAAGCAATAAAAATATTGACGCCACTCATTGGGCGGGAGAGAAAGCGCAGAGAGCGGCATGTGCAATAAAAATGAGTCGATCATTATTGATTCCATTGATATTATAATTTATCTTTGCGCGATCTTTTTGAAAATATTCAAATTTATAGAAGAAATTGATTAATTGTTAAAAAATAGTTACTTTGATTTTGTGCTTGCTTTTATTGTCATTTTATTATATCTTTATGAAAATATTTTTGTTCTTATTGGAATTTCAATTTGCAAGGTTATCGAGCATGAGCAATGTTGAGCAACTTCGGCAAAAAATAAATGACCTTACCAGTTTGATCGATGTTACTTCAATTATCACCTCCACACTTGACCTGGATGAACTTATGTCCCTGGTTATGGAAAAAGCGCAGGAAGTGATGCATGCCGAGGCCAGTTCCATCATGTTGCTCAATGAAGACACTGGTTTACTGGAATGTGAAATTGCTCTGGGTAAGGTTCAGGATAAAGTCAAAAATAAAATCCAACTGAAAATAGGTCAGGGCATTGCCGGTTGGGTCGCTCAAACGGGTGAGGCGATCATTGTGCCGGATGTTTCCAGCGACAGTCGTTTCTTTTCCGATATCGATCAGAATACTGGGTTCCAGACGCGGTCGATTCTTGCTGCGCCACTTAAGGTGAAGGATAAAGTCATCGGCGTGGCAGAGGTGATCAATCGTCTCGATGCGCACCCGTTCACGAAAGAGAACCTGGAGATTTTTGAGACCTTTTGTCGTCAGGTGGCACTGGCGATAGAAAACGCACGAATGCATCATTACATGTTGGAACAGCAGCGTCTGCGCCAGCAATTGGAATCTGCCCATCGCATTCAGCAAAGTTTTATGCCCCAGTCGTTCCCGGACAGCGCGCAGGAACGATTTTTAATTTATGGCAAAAATATTCCGGCGACTGCTGTTGGCGGAGATTTATTTGATTTTGTGAAATTGGATGAAAACAGACTGGCGATTGTGCTCGGCGATGTCTCAGGAAAAGGAATCCCTGCGGCATTGTTCATGGCGCGGTTGATCAGTGATTTTCGTTACTATTGTAATCGGGCAGAATCACCGGCTGATCTGATGGAGTTCCTCAACCAAGCTTTGCTGCAACGAAGCCAACAAGGCATGTTTGTTTCGCTCGTATCCATGTTACTGGACATGAAAACCGGGAAATTAATCATTTCCAACGCCGGACATTTACCACCACTTTGGTGGAGGGAGACAGACAACCGAATTGAACGGGTAGAAAACGAAGCAGGTATTCCGCTGGGAATTTTAGAAGATGTGGATTTTGACAATCAGATCGTGAATTTACAGCCTGGTGATACTATTTTGCTCTATACAGACGGCGTCATTGAATCTCATAATGAGAAAAACCAGATGTACACGCTGGACAGGCTTGTTCAGGAAATTCGCCCGCCGGTTCCGGAACCTCACGATTTTATTGAGCAGCTCATCAATGAGCTTAAAAGATTCCAGGGCGCAGTTAATCAGCACGATGATATTACACTTTTAGCTTTGAGGTGGCGATGACCCCCGGGCGTACCAAAGACAAGTCAGAAATTATTGAAATTCAGATTCCTGCAAAACCGCAGTTTCTGAAAATAATTCGCGCTGCTGTGGGAAGTATCTGTGAAATTAGCGGAGGTAATCTGGACGATTCGCATAACGTTATTTTAGCGGTGGATGAGGCGTGCAGCAATATCATCAAACATACTTACGGCGGTCCGACCGAGGAGCCGATTCATGCGACAATTTTAATTTCCCCGGAGAAGATCGAAATCAGATTGCGGGATTTTGGTGAAAAAATTGATATTAAAAAAATCAAACCAAGAAAACTGGACGAGATCAGACCCGGCGGTCTGGGTGTGCATTTTATCAATACAGTGATGGATGAAGTGGAGTATGACAACCATTTTGAGCAGGGAAATCAGGTGAAATTAGTCAAATATATCGAAAAGAAATAGAAGGGGAAGTCTGTGGAACTGGTAGTTTTTGAAAAACAAAATGCAGCAATTTTAAAAATCGTGGGAGATGTGGATCTTTATTCATCTCCTCAAGTTCGCAAGAAAATTTTGGCTTTAATGAAAAAGAAAACCGAAAATCTTCTCGTGGATTTGGATGGCGTTTCCTACATGGATAGTTCCGGAGTTGCCACGTTGGTGGAAGCGTTACAGCTAATGAAAAAAAGACGCGGGAAACTAAAGCTATTTAATTTGAGACCGGCAATCCGGGATGTGTTTGAATTGAGCCGTCTGGACAAAGTTTTTGATATTTGCGAAGACGAAAATCAAGCTATGGCTGCTATCAGCGAGGGGTAAATGTCACAGATGGAAATGAAACGGTATATCACGCAAACGTTTGGTTCGGTTGGTCGGCAATTCTTGATGTACATGACGCACGTTGGGCGAATGGTCAAACTGACCAAAGATGCATTGTACTGGATAGTTGTTGCCCCTTTTCGCGGCAAAGGGGGAATTCGCTGGCAATCCACTGTGCAGCAAATGATTTACATCGGCTATAATTCCATTCCCATCGTGGCGACGATTTGTTTTTTTGTCGGCTTAATCATGGCGATGCAAGCGGCGTATCAACTGGAAAGATTTGGCGCATCCATTTACGTGGCAGACCTGGTTGGGGTGTCCATGACGCGGGAGTTAGGCCCGTTGTTGACGGCAATTATTGTGGCAGGTCGGAGTGGCTCAGCCATTGCCGCGGAAATCGGTACCATGAAAGTCAACGAAGAAATTGACGCACTGCGAACTATGGGATTCAATCCTATTTGGTTTCTGGTAGTCCCCAGATTTTTAGCGCTATTGATTGTTTTGCCCTGTTTGTCGCTGATGGCAGATGTGCTGGGCATTTTGGGAGGCTTTTTTCTGGCGATAGCGAATCTGCACATTTCCTTTATCCGCTATTTCAATCAAACAGCAGACGCGCTGGTGATGAAGGATTTGCTCACAGGGCTGGTGAAAACTTTCTTTTTTGCCACGATCATTTCACAGGTTGGCGCGTATCAGGGATTCATTGTAAAGGGTGGCGCCGAGGGTGTGGGTAAGTCAACCACAGCGTCGGTGGTGACTTCTATATTTCTCATCATTATTGCTGATTTGGTGATGACGATGATTTTTTATTCGACATTGTAGTTTTTGGCAACAGAGTCCTTGAAGAGAACGGACAAAAAATACCTATAGGGTTCTCTGACTCTGTGGCAGATTTAATCATAAAAGCTTTCAGGAAAATTATGACAACTTCGAAACAGCCAATCATTGATATTCAGGATCTGGTGACTTACTACGGATCGCGGAAAGTTTTAGATGGTATTAATTTGAAAATTTTTCCGGGTGAGACATTGACAATTCTGGGGCGTTCTGGCTGCGGAAAAAGCACTTTGCTGCGTCATATCATTGGCCTTTCCAAGCCCACGGGAGGGAGAATCTTTATCAAAGCACAGGATATTACCACGCTCAGCGAAGAGGATATGTTGCCGATCCGCAGAAAAATCGGCATGTTATTTCAGGGCGGCGCCTTGTTCAATTCCATGACTGTGGGTGACAATGTGGCATTACCGCTGCGCGAGCATACCGAGCTGGAAGATTCGACCATCAAAATTATGACACGCATGAAACTGGATCAAGTCGGGCTGGCTGGCTTTGAAGATTTTTTGCCGTCGCAATTGTCCGGCGGAATGAAAAAACGAGCCGCATTGGCGCGCGCTATTGCCATGGATCCGGATATTTTATTTTGTGACGAACCGTCCGCCGGACTGGATCCCATTGTGGCGGTCGGAATTGATAATTTAATTTTGAAATTAAAAAAAGCATTTCGCATGACCATTGTCATTGTGACGCATGAGTTGGAATCGGTGTATCTGATCGCGGATCGGGTAGCGCTTTTAGACGAAGGGAAAATTATTGCGCTGGGAACTGTCGATGAGCTGAAGAATTCTGATAATCCTAAAGTGCAACAGTTTTTCCGGCGGATTCCGGATCCAGAAAAAATTGATAAAGATAGTTATCTCAAATCGCTCATTGGCGAGACAGATGAATAAATTAAATAAATTTTAATGAACTTCAACTGCACGGAGAACCATGGAATACAAAGCAAATGAAGTAAAGGCCGGTTGTTTTGTCGTTTTCAGCATTCTGCTGTTGGTTTTTTTCCTGATCATCGTTTCGGGAATGGATTTATTGAAAAAAACAAATACCTATTTGACGCGCTTCAAATATACCAGCGGTCTGGAGGTTGGTTCGCTGGTGCGCTACGGCGGAATGGAAGTCGGCAAAGTTAAAGAAATGCACATTTCACCTGAAGACAACAGCTACATCGAATTCCTCATCGAGGTTGATGCGGATGTGCCGGTGAAAGAAGACTCCAAAGTGTTTATCACTTCCATTGGAATCATGGGGGAATATTATATTGAAATTTCCACTGGCAGTTCCTCTGCCAAACGTGCGGAGCCGGGGAGTCTGCTCCATTGCAAGGAAGTGACGCCGCTGATGATGCTCACGGAAAATGTCGATAAACTGACGGATCAATTATCCGAAACCATCGATGGCATCAATCAGCTGCTGGGGCAGAATAACCAGCAAGAATTCCATCAAATTCTGGCTAGTTTCAATCAATTGCTCAACCAAAACCAGCAATCCGTAACCACGATGATGGAGAATATGAATCTGGTGTTGGCGGATTTGCACAGCATGAGCAGCAAATTGGATAAAATGGTCGGCGATAATCAGGACGAAATTTCTACTTCCATTTCTCATTTGGAAGGAACACTGGAAGAATCGAAAAATGCAATCAAAGAATTCCAGTCAACATTGACCATGCTTAATGGAATGCTGGCGTCGCAGAATGTGAATTATCAGGATATTATGGAAAATCTGAACCGCACAACGCAGAATCTTGATGAATTCACACGGTTGATTAAAGAGAAACCCTGGAGTTTAATCCGAAAATCTGCGCCGGCGCCCAGGAAGTTTGAAAAATAGATTCTTAAACTGGTCTTTTTCTGCAAGCAAAACGGTCGCTCAAACAAAAAGTTATTTTTCGATTGAGTTCAAGGGGCAGTTTTTAAAAGGACGCTCGCTCGACAGAAGTGAAATAAATAAGATTGGAGAATTACAAATGAGGAAACTTGCCATTTACTTTTTGATTTTGACAATGGTGGCAATTTTGTTACAGTGTGCCAGTGTGCCTGATACCCATTATTATTTTATGGAATTTGAAAATCAGCAGACTCCGGCAAACGTGACGCCCAAATACGATGTTTCTTTGGCAGTGATTAAATTTAGCGCAAAGCCATTTTACGCTGGTTCTCGCATTGCGTACCGCGAAAATTTGTACGAGGGAAAGCATTATCATTATCAACGATGGGCTGCTTCTCCTGCGGAATTATTTACGGATAAATTAGTGGGTCAGTTGCGGGCTGCTAATTTATTCAGCCAGGTGATAAATGGATATAATTATAACAAATCGAATTATCGTTTGTCAGGAGAAATCGAAGCCATCGAGGAAGTGGACGAGGGCGAACAATGGTTCGGGCGTGTAAAAGTGACTTTCTTTCTGTCGGATGTGAACAGAAATCTGCTTTTGCAAAAGACGTTTGACAAAAAGACTCTGGTGTCTCAGAAAGCGCCGCTGGAAATTGTCAAAAGCATCAATGCCAGCGCCCAGGCGTGCGTGGATGAATTAATAAAAGAATTAGATCAATTTTTCAGTCAAAAATAACTGAACTCAACGGATGAGAACCAAATTACGGCGAAATTATTTTACTTTCTTTATCATCTTACTTGTTCTGTTTTCATTTTGCGGCAGAAGAAATGATCCGAATATTTTGGCGCGCGTGGGGGACGAGATCATCGACCGCGAAGATTTTATCCTGAATTATGAATTGCAGGCAAAACCTGGTGCGCGACCCAGAACATACAATGATAGAAAAAGATTTTTGCAACGCATGATTGAAAATCGGCTGCTGGCATTGTACGGGCTGGAGAATGGCTACGCCGATGATCCACGAATATCCCACCAATTGAAAGCCATCGAAAAAAATGTGCTCATCAAAGAATTCTATCGACAGAAAGTTGCCGGTAAAGTAAAGATTTCTGATGCTGAGTTACGCCAAGGTTTTCTCAAATCAAAGATGAAAATCCGTGCCAGACACCTGTTTGTGAAAACAAAAGAACAGGCGGATTCGTTGTTATCTCTGCTGCAGAAGGGATACTCGTTCCAGCAGCTCAGTCGGAATCTCTTTCGAGATACGACCCTGGCAAAAAGTGGCGGCGACCTGGGCTATTTTTCTTTCGGAGACATGGATGAAAATTTTGAGGATGCTGCGTACAAGCTTCGCGTCGGAGAAATTTCCCGGCCGGTGAAAACTCGATGGGGGTATCACATCATCAGAGTCGAAGACAAAGTTGCATCGCCGATTTTATCGGAGAGTGAATTTCAGGCACAGAAACATCGCATTGAGCGCGTCATTCGTGAGCGGAAAGAAACGGCGTTGGCAAATGAATATGTCAGAAATTTGATGAAAGACAAGCATGTCATTGTTAAAGCCGATGCGGTAAATTTCCTCGTACGGGCAGCGCGAAAAATTAAAAAGCGGACCGATGCGCTGTTGCCGGATAAATTTCCTGAATTGACTGACGAGGAGATTCAGTCAGTGCAGAAAGATGTGGAAAATCATTTGCATGACACGGTAGTGGAATTTGCTGGCGGTAGTTGGAACGTGGAAACTTTTTTTCAAAAAATTGCCGAATCGCTGCCGCAGGACAGACCTGATTTGACTTCCCATCTGGACATTGCTGAAAAATTAGCTGTAATGGTGCGGAATGAATTCTTGTTGAAAGAGGCGCTGGCAGCGGAGGTGAATCAAATTCCCCATGTGCGGCGGCAGATTCGCAAGCAAAAGATGCGTTTGCTTGCGAAATTAGTCAGGGCGGATATTGTGCAAAACATTCACCCTACAGAACAAGATTTTCAAAATTATTATCAATCGCATCGCGAAAAATATTCTTCGCCGGGGAAAATTCACCTACGGGAAATTGTGGTTGCTGACTCGATGCTGGCGCAGAGAATTTATGCGAAAGTTTTAGCGGGCGGTGATTTTGCCGCACTGGCAAAGGAATATTCCATGCACAGGGAGACGGCTGAAAAAGGCGGAGACCTCGGAATTTTGACGGCGCCGGATCATCCGCAAATCGCAGCGCAGGTGAAATATTTGCAATTGGGACAGGTTGCGGAGCCTTTTGCAAATGATGGATATTATTTTTTGCTGCAACTCATTGACCGGATTCCCCCGCAACCGTTGCCGTTTCGCGATGTAGAAGATTTGGTGAAGACTGATACAAAAAATGATTTCATCAGAAAATCCATTGCAAAAATCTGCAGCGATATGGAGAAAAGATATCCTGTGAACGTCTTTGAAGATGGACTCAGAAAAATCGATGCGCAGGACGGGGACAATGTTGTGGAGATGATCCGGGTGAAGAATTGATTTAATGGGAAAGGTAATTTACATCAGGGTTTTAGGCTGATCATTGATTGATTCAATCGAATTATTATTAATGGAGAAACTTAATCTTTTAGAGAATCTGAATTTTAAAAGGAATGCCGATGGCGCCAAAAATACTCATTTTTGATGATAATACCAAAAATTTACTGGCAACAGCCGGTATGGTCAAATCAGGAGGCTTTGAAGTTTTCACTGCAGGAAGCAGTCAGGAATGCTTGAAGCTTGCCACAGAACACCAGCCCCATTTGGTCCTGATGGAAATGAGCCTTTCTGATGGTAATGCGCTGAAAATTGCTCAGAAAATAAAAACGGACATCAAACTGGCTGATAGTCTGATTATCTTAATGGCTGACAAGGAAGTGGCAGCGAGAAATCAAAAAAGTGGATTGTCTCTTCACGTGGATGGCTATGCAGTGCGGCCTTTTGAGAAGAAATCGTTTTTGGCGAAATTGGAAGCAATGCTCCAGATGCAGAAAGTGAGGAAAGCTTTTATAGCCTGCGGCGATAATGAGCCGCAGAATCTGGAGGGAGTGAGCGAGGCTGTCATTGCGACGAAGAAAAATGGTGAAATTATTTTTCTCAATGAGGCGGCACAAAATGTCACTGGCTGGAAAAGAGAAGATGCTCTGGGGCGAAATTATTCGGAAGTATTCCAGATTGTCGATGAAAGCACAGGAGCCGTCGCGCTGGATACGCTTGCCCGAACTTTGACAGAAGGCATCATTGTTTGTCTTGCACAAAACCCGCTGCTCATCCGCAAAAACGGGACGAAGATTCCCGTTTCTGCCAGTGCTTCGCCGTGCACCAAGAAAAAAGATATCTGCGTATTTGTATTTCAGGACATCAGTGAGAAAAAGAATCGCGAGCAGAGCTTGAATCAGGCAATACATGATTGGGAGAGTATTTTTCATGCTATCGGTCATCCCACGATGATTTTGGAGCCGGATCA
The DNA here is from genome assembly GCA_002085355.1 of Candidatus Zhuqueibacterota bacterium 4484_87. Taxonomy (GTDB): domain Bacteria; phylum Zhuqueibacterota; class Zhuqueibacteria; order Thermofontimicrobiales; family Thermofontimicrobiaceae; genus 4484-87. Next base: position 8,861 of record NATN01000034.1, read on the forward strand.
CAAGATAAGCGCTTTGAATAATGCCGCTCTCCGCGCCATCGGTCTCACTGAGGGGGAGATAATCGGAAAATACTGCTTTGAAATTTTTCATAAAAACGCGTCATCGCCGCCTCAGGGATGTCCAATGGAGAAATTGCTGGAATCGGGCAAAATGGAAGCAGTAGAGATGGAAATGGAAGCGCTCGATGGCTGGTACATGGTTTCTTGCACACCAGTATTTGACGATCAGGGAAAATTGAGCAAAATTATTCATGTAGCAACAGACATCACGGAACGCAAAAAAGCGGAACAGGCGCTGAATGAGAGTGAGAAAAAATTTCGCCTGCTTTTTACTACTGCGAATGAGGGCATTTTAATTCTGAACATGGCAGGCGTGATTCAGGATGTCAATCAAAAATTTCTGCAGATGATTGGATATTCGGAAAAAGAGGTTCTTTATCAACATATTTTTTCTCTGGCACGACTGACCAAAATCAGCAGAAAAAAATTAGTGAGCGAAGTGAAGAGATTCCTTCAGGGGAAGGTGAAAAAAACGGAATGGGTTATCCGCCGGAAGGACGGCGCGGAAATTTATATTTCGTTATTGCCTTCTTTTATCAGGACAGGGGATGAAAAAATCGGCGTGTCCATTGTCATTGAAGATGTCAGCGGGCGGATTTTGACGAGGAAACAATTAGAACAATCTGAATTGAGCTATCGCAGCATTTTCGATAATGCGACGGATGCCATTTATGTTCAGGATGAACAGGGCAGATTCCTTGACGTTAACGCCGGCGCGGAAAAAATGTACGGCTATCCGCGGGAATATTTCATCGGCAAGACGCCGGAGTTTTTGTCTGCTCCCGGAAAAAACGATTTGAAAAAGGTTGCCGGATACATGCAGAAAGCTCTTCTGGGAGAACCGCAGCAGTTTGAGTTTTGGGGGATTGACAAAAACGGTAGGGTTTTTCCCAAAATTGTGCGGCTTAACAAGGGAAATTACTTTGGTAAAGATGTGGTCGTGGCATTTGCCATTGATATTTCTGACAGGAAACAGACAGAGGAAAAGTTGCGGCAGGCATCAATTCAGTGGCGTTCTACTTTTGACGCCATGAATGATGCCATTGCTTTATTGGATCTGGATGAAAGAATTATTCGCTGCAATAAATCGATGGCCCTGCTCGTTGACAAAGATTTCAAGGAAATAATTGGCAATCCGATTGCTGACGTAATTTTTTCCATTGATAAAAAAGCCAAAGATTGTCCTTTGCAAAGGACAAAAAAATCAAAACAGCGAGAGAAGAAGCAAATTACTTTCAAAGGGCGATGGTACGAAATTATCGTTGATCCGGAAATAGATGATCAGGGAGAACTGATCGGTCTTGTTTACATATTAAAAGACATCACCGAACAGCGGTTGATTGAACAACAGGTGCGGGAAAATGAGAAAAAATTTCGGCTGCTTTTTGAGGAAGCAAATGATGCCATATTCCTGATGAAGGACGATGTTTTTATCGATTGTAACCGCAAGACCCTGGAGATTTTCGGTTGCAAAAGAGAAGATATCGTTGGCAAAAGCCCTTATGAATTTTCGCCGCCAACTCAAGCTGATGGCAGAAATTCCAAAGAAGCGGCGCTGGAAAAAATAAATTTAGCGCTCAAAGGCATGTCCCCAGCTTTTGATTGGCTCCATTGCAGACTAGACAAGACTGTTTTCAATGCGGAAGTGACACTTGCCTTGATCGAATTGAAGGGTGAAAAATACATCCAGGCAATTGTGCGGGATGTCACTGAAAAAAAAGAAGCGGAAAAAGCACTCAGGGAAAGCGAAGAAAAGTATCGCTACCTGATTCAGGGATCGAATGATGCCATTTATTTGTTGTACAATCGGAAATTCGAAGTTATAAATGATAAGTTTATTAAAATGTTCGGGGTAACGCTGGATGAAGTAAACAGTGAAGATTTTGACTTCATGGAATTGGTGGCGCCGGAAAGTCGCCCTGTTGTTGAGGCGAGAATGCGACGCCTTGCGAATGGAGAGTCGCTGATCCCTAAATATGAATTTACAGCCATTTCCAAGAGTGGGGAAAGGATAGAACTCGAAGCTTCGGTTTCATATATCAAATATAAAGATGGTGTTGCCACGCAAGGGATTTTACGCGATATTAGTGAGCGCAAGCAAGCGGAGGTGGCGCTTAAGGAAAGCGAAGAAAAATACCGCAGATTAGTGGAAGAATCGCCCGACGCGATTGTTCTTCATTGTGAAGGGAAAATTGTTTTTGCCAATAAAGCAGCGTTGAAACTAATCGGAGCTTCCTCTTTCGATGAGATTATCGGGAAGCTGGTGATAGATTTTGTTCATCCAGATTATCGAAAGCTTGCTGTTAGGCGAATGAAGGAAACAATTAGCATGGACAAAGCATTGCCCGTCGCTGAGGAAATATTTTTAAGATTAGATGGGACACCGATAAACGTTGAAGTTAAATCAATAGCAGTTGTGTTTGAGAATAAGCCTGCATTTCAAGTAATAATTCGCGATATTACCGAGCGCAAGCGCGCTGAAGAACAAATCAAAAAAAATTTGCGGGAAAAGGAGACTCTGATAAAAGAAATTCATCATCGCGTAAAAAACAATCTGATGGTTGTGACCAGCCTGCTGAGTTTGCAGTCGCGTCGCATGACTGCTCCCGAAGCGATTGAAGCCTTCGAGGACAGCATTCATCGCATCTATTCCATGGCGCTGGTGCATCAGAAATTATATCAATCCAAAAGCCTTTCCGAAGTAGATTTCAAAGAATTTATCAGTACTATCGCGCGGCATGTTTACTTCAATTATAATATCAGTCATCGTGTAAGACTGGACATGAGGCTGGAGCCAATCTCCCTCAATATTGAAAAAGCAGTGCCACTGGGTTTGCTGCTCAACGAATTGATCACAAATGCCATGAAATATGCATTCCCCGGTAGCAAAGAAGGAAATATCCTTATTTCCTTTAAAGAAGTTCGAAAAGGGATATGCGAACTGATAGTCTCTGATGATGGAGTTGGAATGCCCCATGAAATAGATTTTCAATCCAGCGATTCCCTGGGGATCGCGCTTATCCGCCAACTGACAGACCAGATCGGGGGTACTATCAAACTGGAAAATGAAAACGGGACAAGATTTGTGGTAGAATTTAAGTTGTAATAACCACTTTGCCGCGGAAAATTTGAAAATAGATGGAGGAAATTCCTTCGCTGAAGATAAAACTCTCGCTTTATGAGAGTTTTTTTGTTCTTGATCGAATTATTTCCTTGACTTTCTGGATAAATATTGTATTTTTTACAAAATATTAAAAATTGGTAATTTCTTTTTTTGGGAAACCGGAGCATGACATGAAAAAAAATCTCAAAATTTGGCGGGATAAAAATGGCATCCCACATGTGGAAGCAGAAAATGAAATTGACGTTTACTGGGGGCAGGGCTACGTCCATGCAAAAGACCGCGGCATGCAAATGTTGCTGATGCGTATTTTGGGCCAGGGGCGCGTCTCTGAATTACTCGATTCCAGCGAAGATTCTTTGAAAATCGACATCTTTTTTCGCAAAATGAACTGGACAAGCAACACAACGCAGGAAATAGAAAAGTTGGACGATAGAATCAGAGGATACGTGAATGCCTATTGTGATGGCGCCAATGCCGCTTTTGCGGAGCGCGTGCCGTGGGAATTTAAATTATTGGGCTATAAACCGGAAAAATGGAAACCGGAAGATTCTGTCCTGATTTCTCGCATGATCGGCTACTTATCCCTGGCGCAATCGCAGGCAGAGATGGAAAAATTGTTTGTGGAAATTGTTCAGGCAGGTATTTCCGAAGAAAAGCTGCACGAACTTTTCCCGGGCATTTTAGGCGGTCTGGACATGGA
>NATN01000035.1 GCA_002085355.1 Candidatus Zhuqueibacterota bacterium 4484_87
AGTTATTTCGCCCTTTTTTGTGATTATTAGCAGACAGGAAAATTTTTTTTGTCTGTTGACAAATGTTTAAGAATTTAGTATCTTAAAAAACTGATAGTGAATAAAAATTGGGTTCTCAAAATAGTTTGTTAGCATTTGCATAGCTATATTCAAGGAATGGAAAATGAATAATAAAATAACGATCAACATTGATTTTATCAAAAAATTTGTTACAGAAGATGAATTGAACGGGATTTTTTCGGAGATTGAACGAATTAATCGACAATTAGAAGAGAGAAAAGGACCAGGCAGCGAATTTCTCGGTTGGCTTGATTTACCGAACCGGACAATAGAATCGTATGCCGGATTCCAAGAGCTTGTCACTGAAATTCGTCAGGAAGCAGATGTATTCCTTGTAATTGGCATTGGCGGTTCATATCTTGGTGCGAGGGCAGTAGTGGAAGCGCTTGAGCCGGGGTTGGATGAAAAGGGACCTATGAACCCTGAAATAATATTTGCTGGCTACAATATTGATTCTGTATATATGACAAAATTGCTGGAATATTTGAAAACGAAAAGCGTTTATGTCAACGTCATTTCCAAATCAGGAACGACGACAGAACCTGGAATAGCGTTTCGTGTCGTGAAAGCGATGATGGAAAAAGTTTACGGTAAAGACGAAGCCCGGAAACGCATCATCGCCACAACGGACGAGAAAAAAGGAGCATTGAGAAAAATGGCGGAAGAGGAAGGCTATCGCACCTTCACCATTCCCGCTGATGTCGGCGGTCGGTTTTCCGTTTTGACGCCTGTGGGTCTTTTGCCCATTGCGGTTTCCGGGAATTACGCCGAGACATTACTCGATGGCGCTCTAAATATGAAAGAGATATTGCAGAATAGCTCTTATGATGTCAATATCGCAAATTTATATGCGGCAATTCGCTATTTACTTTATAAAAAAGGAAAATCAATAGAAATATTGTCAAATTTTGATCAAAAATTGGTATATTTTGCTGAATGGTGGAAACAGTTATTCGGTGAAAGCGAAGGAAAAAACGGCAAAGGGATTTTTCCCGCTTCGGCTAATTTTACGACTGACTTGCATTCTTTGGGCCAGTACATTCAGGAGGGGAGACGAGATTTATTAGAAACCTTTCTTATTGTCAAGAAAATTCAAGATCACATTATGGTGCCTGAAGATGAGAAGAATTTGGACGGTTTGAATTACCTCGCTGGCAAAACGTACCACGAGATTAATCTCAAAGCGCACCAGGGAACGGCGGAAGCGCATCGTGACGGAGGAGTGCCGAATATGACGATTTATTTGCCGGAGATAAATGCCTATTGGTTGGGATCCCTCATTTTTATGTTTGAAAAAGCTGTGGCGATTTCTGGCTATTTGCTTGGCGTCAATCCGTTCAATCAACCGGGAGTCGAAGCCTACAAAACAAATATGTTCAAATTATTAGGAAAGCCTGGTTTTTAAGCGAAATGATTGAAATAAAGTCAATTCAAAATAAAAGAATGGTCGCAGCGATAATTTCTATTTTGATTTTCATGCTCCTTGCTGGATGTGCAGATCGGAAACGAACAAACCCACTCGATCCGCAAAATCCAAAAACCCACGGAAAACCGCAACACCTGCGCGTTTACTCGGAGCTGAATCATGTGTATTTGTCCTGGAATCCAGTGAATCTGGATGATTTGCGTGGCTACCGGATTTATCGCAAAGCTGAAAAAGATGTGGATTTTACTCCAATCCATGATGTCCCACCGGATTCGGCGTTATTTGTGGATAAAAATGTAACTTATAACACGCGTTACACGTATCAATTAACAATTTTAGGGGAAGATTTTGAAACGGAACCCAGCGATTCGGATTCGATCATTCCGGGCCCGACAACGATCTGGGTCGGGGATGTTTATGATCGGCATATTTTTAAATTGTCTCACGATTGCGCACATGAAATTTTTCATCTTCCCATAAGTGGCTATCCCTGGGCTCTGGCATTGGAAAAGAAACAAAATCAGATGTGGCTGACTGATGTACTTTTCAATGAAATTGTACGCGTGGATTTAGCTAATTTGCAACAGGTCGCCATCGGCAGGTTTTATTACGGCGATCCTGTGGACATTGAAATTGATGAAACAAATGATCTTGTCTGGGTTGCAGATGAAGATAGCGGCGTAGTGCATATTTATAGCATTAACGGTTTGCAATTAAAAGAACTTCCCGGCTTTCAAAGAATCAGTGATATTGCCTGTTATTTCACTGACGGCAGTTGCTGGGTAATTGATTCCGGACAGAAGAAATTATTTTCCGTCAGAAAGGATTTTCGCATTACTAAAGCGACGCTCGAATTACAATATCCGTTTCGTTGTGCTGTTAATCAAAATGACGGTGCTTTGTGGTTGTTGGATGACAATAAATTGTTGAAATTGAATCTTTTGGGTAAACTGGAATTTGCAGTGGAATATCAATTCAATGATCCTTATGATATTGCTGTCGATTCCGAAAATGGCCGTGTCTGGATTTTGGATTGGTACGACGGAGCGAATAATTCCAGGTTAATTTGCCTGTCATCTGATGGCGAAAAAATATGGGATAGATCCGGTTTCACTTATCCTGAAAATGTCATCGGAAATCCTGATGATCACGGCTGCATTATCGCAGATACCGGTAATGGCAGGGTGGTAAAAATAACTGATGACGGAGATGTCTTTGGAGAAATTGACGGGTTTTATTATCCCTATGGTTTGGTGGTTGATAAAGAGAGGTGAAATATAACTATGCATCGCATCGGTTGGAAGAAAATTGATACACTTATTTTTGTTCTAGGAATTTTAGGTCTTTTTGTTTATTTATATCTTTACCCAAAAAGTCTGCCTGAAGGCGCAATTAAGGCACCGCTTGATAAAAAGCTAATCGTTGAAAAGGCTAAAGAATTTTTAGACGCTCAATCTGTTGAATGGAGAAAATTCCGTGCTCGTCCTGCTTTTGTGCATAATGCCAATGCGCTGCATTATTATCAAATCAATTCAGGAATTGAACAGGCAAATAAAAAAATTGCTGATGGCGAAGTCCCTGTTTTTTATTGGCGCGTGCGTTTCAGACAGCCACAGAATTTGGATAATCTCATCAAAGTTTCCCGTGAAAATGATGACACAGCGGAAAATGTCGTTCAGAAAATGACAAAGGACACGCTCATTGTCGATTTAACGACGAAGGGGGAAGTTTTTGGATTTGCGATTTCGGTTTCTCTTGATTCAATTGAGGCAGTGCCGAGGGATAGTGCTTTGCAAATTGCGCTGCAATTTTTGCAAAGGCGTTCCCAAATAAATTTGAATGACTACCAGTTGTTGGACCCCGATGATACTGAAAATGATCTGACACCGGTGAAAAAGTTCGTGTGGGAACGCAACACTAAAATTGACGACTTCAGCGAGAAGCTCACTGTCAAAGTTGCTGGTTCAGGAATTGTTCAATTTACCCGCTTTTTCAAACCACCAAAAAATTATCAAGCTTCCAATGACTATCCTGAACTCAAGGGGCTTATTATTGTTTTGGTTTTCGTTATCATTTTTATATTGATGCTTGTTTTGTTTATTTACAAGTCGCGCAATGATCAGATCGAGCAGAAACACAATATGCTTTTGAGTGTTTTTATCGCTCTTTTTTGGAGTATCATGTTAGTGCAAAGTCTTCTTGCTTCTGATACGCGAGGCTTATTGCTTTTCTTTATGCCACTAATTACCACGACTCCTTTTATCTTTTTAGGGTTTTTGATCGCCAGTAGCCTCGGTGAATCAGAAGCACGCGAAGTCTGGCCGGAAAAACTTTTTACCATTGACATGTTTCGCAGCGGCTCTTTCTTCTTCCCACAGTGGTCAATGTCGATTCTGCGTGGTTTCTCATTAGCATTCATTTCGCTGGGAATTTTGGTGTTAGGAATCCAATTATTTGATTGGAAACTTGATTTTTTTACAACTATTGATAAGGAACAATTATACAAAAAGTTTTCCGTTGTGCCGGTCTTTTATATTTTTGTGCAGGGGGCAGTCAGCGTAAGTTTCGGTGAAACGGTTTTTCGTCTATTCACGATTTCTTTTCTGAAACGTCTATTGAAAAAAACTGTATTTGTTTTTATTGCAGCAGCGTTGACCTGGCTCATTTCTTTCGGCGCTTATTCTCAAGTGCATTTTTCTTCTTTTTGGTTAACTCTGACGATGAACTTGGTTCTTGCGTGCTTATTGATTTTCTTTTTTATGAAATGGGATTTTTTGACAGTGCTTTGGGGAGCGTTTTCTTTTTATTTGATTCGCGAATTGCATCCTTTTCTCTTTTTTGGCAATGAGTCTTTGATTTATAATGGATACGCTCTGTGGGTGTTCTTGGGTGTTGTGTTTATCATTGCGTTGTTAGGGCTACGCAGCAAATATCAGGATAAGGTGCTACGAGAATACGTCCCGGATTACAAAATTAGACAACAGGAACGAGAGCGTCTCGCGCGTGAGTTGGAGATCGCAAAACAGGTGCAGGCCAGTTTCTTGCCTGAAAAAAATCCCCAAATTAGCGGACTTGACATTGCCAGCGTCTGCATTCCGGCAAAAGAAGTGGGAGGTGATTATTACGATTTTCTGCCTTTGGGTGAAAGCAAGTTGGGTATCGTCATTGGCGATGTTTCCGGAAAAGGAATCCCTGCCGCGTTTCACATGACTCTCACCAAAGGGTTTTTAAAATCTCAAGCAAAATTAGATTTGTCGCCGCGGGAACTTCTGATTAATTTGAATGAACTTTTTTGGGAAAATGTTAAACGGGGCACTTTCATCAGCATGATTTACGGCATTATTGATGTCCGGGAAAGAAAATTTACTTTTGCGCGTGCTGGGCACAATCCATTGTTGATTTTGAAATCTCGAGAGGGACTTCGTTCCGTGCTGCCAAAGGGACTTGCGTTGGGACTGACGAGCGGAGAGGTTTTCGGGAGCAATATCGATGAGTATGAACTTCCGCTCAGCGCGGGAGATGTGCTGATTCTTTATACTGATGGATTTTCTGAAGCGATGAACCCGGACAAGGAAGAATTTGGTGAGGAAAATTTGGAGAAATTGATCAGTGAACTGGGACACCATTCTGCGCAAGGAATTCTTAACTTGATAGAAAATAATGTCAGGCAGTTCGTGGAGAGCGCGCCCCAGCATGACGATATGACGATGATAGTCATGAAAATTATGGAGTAACCGGGTGTGAGATTGCAGAGGATTACAAGTTGAAAAAATCGTTAATTTTGGGCACTGCTCTGCTGATCGTTATTCTGATGATTGCAGAGTTTTATCTCAATCAAAATAGCAGCGTCGATGTGTTTTCTCCTCGCACATTAGTCATTGCATTTATGGTGCTTTTCAGCTATTTCATTTCCCGTTCATGGACGCAATCACTGTCCATTTACGGAAAAGTGAAAATCATTTTTGCCCTTAATTTGCTGCTTGGAGCAATCTACTATTTTTGTGCATTGTCGTCTAAATCTTTTTTCGACGACAATTTTAATATTCTCGGATTTATCATTCTCATGCTCGACTTGACATATATTGGCGTTTCGCTCAGACTTGTGCATGAACTTATCATTGTCCAACGCAAAAAAAGCACCACGCGAAATTTCGTTCTGTTTCTCGTCTTTTTATTCAGTTTCAGCTTTTTTGTACAGCCGGATCAGTTCAACACAACTGTCAAGCCGTCATTCCCGTTTATTATGGGACCCGATGGCTTTTTTCCCTCGTTGCTGACTACGTTAATGATTTTCGGCATGGTAATTAATTCTTTCCGTTTGAAGTGGATCAAATTTTTGAACAAAGGGCAGAAGATCAAAACCCTTTTTCAGTCGTCAGTTATTATTCTGATCTCTACGCTGCTAATCAGCAAATCGGCATTTTTAGCAGACGCTGCTGGTGCAGTAAGTTTTCGTCTATTTGCATCATCTGTGTTCTTTTTGAATATCTATTTTTCATTCACAATTATCTTGATTTTGCTGTACCTGCCTACTGCGGGAATTCTTGACAGAAAGGCAAAAGAACTCGCTTCGCTGCAACAATTATCACGTTCAATGTTAGGCGTTTTTGATTTAAACAAAGTTTTTGACATCATCTTGCAGCAAACAATCGAGATCACTGGCTCTAATTTTAGTTGGCTAATTTTGAAGGAGGAGGGGAAAAAATCTTTTCAATTAGTTGCTGAAAATGGTATGCCTGAAAGAATCAAAGAAGTATTTGAAAATCCGGGACATTTGTCAGTTGTCAAATGGATCAATGAGAATAAAAATGTCCTGATGGTTGACCGTATCGGAAAAGATAGTCGCGTGTCAGATATTGAACAGTGGCGGCATCGAGCCGGGTCACTGCTGGCGATTCCTTTAATTTCCAATAAAAAAATATTGGGAATTTTGTTTGCTGTGAAAAATACTGAGTATGGATTTGTTGCCGATGATCGCAGTCTTTTGGCGATGTTTGTCAACAACGCTGCGATTGCCATAGAAAATGCTCAGTTGGTGGAAGAATCTGTCGCCAAGGAGAAATATGAGCAGGAGTTGAAGGTCGCACACGAAGCACAAATGAAACTTCTTCCAGCGAAGACACCCGACATTCCTTCCCTTGAAATTAGTGCGACTTGTATCACTGCCAATGAGGTTGGCGGTGATTACTATGATTTTTTTAAGTATAAGAATTCATTGGGGATTGCCATTGGCGATGTATCAGGCAAAGGCGCCGAAGCTGCTTTTTATATGGCTGAAGGTAAGGGGATTTTGGAATCATTTGGCCAGATCAACCAAACTCCTGCTGAACTGCTCTCTTTGACAAATGATGTGTTGTATAAGACACTCGATGCCAAGACTTTTATCAGTATGCTTTACGGTGTATTTGATCTGAAGAAACGTGTTTTCCGATTTGCCCGGGCGGGACATTGTCCGGTGCTTTATTGGAGTGGCGAGGAAGAAACAATTTATCTTGTCGAACCACCGGGAATGGCGCTGGGATTGGTTTCTGGTGATATTTTTAAAAAGACGCTCGATCAAGCAGAAATTCAATATCAAAAGGGCGATATTTTTGTGCTGTGCACAGACGGCGTTACCGAGGCAATGAATGAAGAACAGGAAGAATTTGGCGAGGAACAGTTGTGCGAAGTCGTCAGCGACCATTTTAAAGAGTCCGCAGAAGAAATTCAGTCAGCGATTCTAATGAAAATTCAGGAATTTGTTGGCGGAGCGAGCCAACACGATGATCTTAGCTTGATGGTGATTAAACCGAGGTGATTAAAAAAAACGCTTTGCTGTTGATTTTCAATTTTTAAAATGCTAAATTGCAAGTGTATTTCCGTAATTGAATATGATGCTGAATTATCGTTTATGAAACCTAAAAACAAAAAGTGATTGAGATATCCTCTCAATTGACCAGGAGGAGCAAGTATGGACTCATTTGAAGTCTCAAGAAGACAGAAAAACGAAGTCGAAATTTTGGAGATCAAGGGCTATCTTGACGCCCACACTGCACCGTCCCTTGAGAATGCGATACAGGAATTGATCGATTCGGACACATATCAAATCGTCATCAATTTTCGGGATCTGGCTTACATCAGCAGCGCCGGTTTAGGCGTGCTCATGGGATTTATCGAAAATATTCGCGAGCATGGCGGTGACATCAAATTGTGCGAAATGAATGAGAAAATTTATCGCGTATTTGATCTTTTGGGATTTCCCAAGATTTATGACATCACTGAAAAAGAAGAAGATGCGGTACAAAAATTCAATAGGTGAATTTAAAAAGGACGGTTCAAATTTTGAAAAATAAAAAGCAAACTTATCATCTGAAAATTCCCGGCAAGACCGAGAATCTCGAATTGATTCGGACTTTTGTCTCTCGTCTAGCGCAAATGAGCGGTTTTGATGAAGATGATATTTATAAAATTGAACTCGCTGTCGATGAGGCTTGCGCTAATGTCATTAAGCACGCCTATGAAGGCAAAGGGAAAAAGGAAATTGACCTGCTGCTTGAAATCGATTATAAAAAATTAACCATCATTGTCACGGATGAGGGCGTCGGCTTTGATGTGAATAACATTCTAAAGAGAGACATGAAAGAATATCTGGGACAAATGAAGGTCGGCGGATTGGGGATTCATCTTATCATGTCACTCATGGATGATGTGAAATTAAAATCAAAACCAGGCGAAAAAACAGAAGTGCGCATGACGAAATATTTAGTCAAGGACGGAAAAATTAAAAGTAAGCAAGTTGATGATGGATAATGACAAAATTTTAAATGACGTTTCTGTTGATGAAAGCGAAACGTCACAACGGAAATTAGACGAAAAATTGATGGAGTTGCACACTCTGTTCGAGGTGAGCCAGACGATCAATTCGTCGTTGAACTTGGACGCCATGCTGGATAATGCCTTGCTGACGCCCATGGGGAAAATGCTCATCTCCCGCGGTATGATTTTATTGCGTAACGAGGAATCCGGAGAATTTATCGTGAAGAGAAGCAAGGGCATTTTACAAGAGCATTTGTTGTCAACCGTCCAATTTGCTGAAATCGATCTTCCGGGGCCCCGGCTGGTGGATGAATTGGAGAAGGGGAATTCCGAAGCTTTTAAATTTTTTAAAAATCTGAAAATAAAACTGCTCTTGCCTCTACGATCCAGCGATCGGCTCATCGGCGCCATAGGTTTGGGCTCTAAATTAAGCGGAGGTGATTTCTCTCAGTCTGATTTAGCATATTTGCAGTCGCTGGCGAATATCGCTGCCCCTGCGGTGCAGAATGGGTACATGGTTCTGAAGTTGCAGCAGATAAATCGTAAGCTGGACAAGAAGATTTTTGAGCTGAATACGCTCTTTGAGATAGGCAGAGAGTTGATTACAACTTTGGATCGGGAAAAGATACTCTCTATGTTGAGTTATGCGATCATGGGCGAGATGCTGGTCAATCGCTGCTTTATTTTTCTGCAGAATGGGGAGGACTTCTGTCTGGCTTCCACAAAGGGCGTGAGCGCAAAGGAAAGTCTGGATGAAATTTCCGAACCGGAATTTTTACGAGAAATTTTCAAATTGAAAAAAGCGGAAGAACTGCGAGAAAGAGAGACATCCCTTGCAGCGGATGTACGCAAGAAGATTGCAGAAAAGGGAATCGCTGTTCTCGTCCCTATGGTGATGCACGATACTACGCGCGGAATCATTGCCGTAGGGAAGAAAATTACCGGCGCTGATTTTGAAGGGGAGGATTTGGAGTTTTTGACCACGCTGGGAAATGAGGCTCTCATTAGCATTGAAAATGCCAGGCTTTTTCATGAGGAGTTAGAAAAAAAGCGCATGGAAGAAGAACTGGCGCTGGCGCGGGAAATTCAGCAGAAGCTTTTGCCGCCGTCATGCCCGGCATTCGAAAAATTTGAAATTTCCGGTATCAATGTCTCAAGTTTACAGGTCAGCGGCGATTATTTCGATTGTATTTTGCTGGACGAAAAGCGCATTTGCCTGGCAATTGCTGACGTTTCAGGGAAAGGCACGCCTGCTTCACTGCTCATGGCAAATCTGCAAGCCACGCTCAATGCACTCATGGAGCCGAGTGCGGATTTGGTTGAAGTCGTCGGGAAAATAAATAATTTGATTCATAAAAATACCAACTACGATAAATTTATTACATTTTTCATTTGCGTACTCGATGTTGAAACAGGACAATTGGAATATGTCAATGCCGGGCATAATCCGCCGATCCTGGCGCGGGACACAGGGGGATACGATTTGTTGTCAACCGGCGGTTTGTTGTTGGGAATGATGGCCGATGTCGCTTTTGAAAAAGGTTCAGCGAAGTTGGACAAAGGGGATTGGCTCGTGATGTACACAGACGGCGTTACTGAGGCGCAGGACAGAGATGAGGATGAATTTGGCGAGGAGCGCCTCATTGATTTTATTTTGAAAAACAGGCGAAAATCAGCCGAGATAATGAAACAAGAGCTGCTTAAGGAAGTGAAAGAATTTACGCAAGATTTACCGCAAAGCGATGATATTACATTAGTGATTGTGAAGGCGAAAAAATAAACGGAGCTCTATCTATGGCATCGATTTTATTAGTGGACGATGATAAAAATATTTTGTATTTGTTATCGGAGGCACTCAAGAGGGAATATGATGATTTGACCATGGCTTTAGGCGGTGAGAAAGCGCTGACCATTTTGCAGGAAAAAGATTTTGATCTGGTCATATCAGATCTGCAAATGCCGCGTGTGGATGGAATTGAAATTTTACGCGCGACAAAAGAAAAGAATCCTGAAACCGAAGTTTTAATTGTAACAGGATATGGCAGCGTACGTACTGCTGTAAATGCGATGAAGTCCGGAGCATTTGATTATCTGTCAAAACCCATTGATGTGGAAGAATTAAGGCTCAAAGTCGCCCAGGCACTGAAGCATCGTGAATTGAAGATTTTGAGCGAGCAGCAGCAGCGCGAAATTGCTGAATTTAATGAGATGATTCAGCGCGACTTAAATTTAGCAGAGCAGGTTCATAAAAGTCTGATCCCGGAATCGATGAGAATTGAAAATATTGACATTGGTATCAAGTACCAGCCAATGATCAGCCTCGGCGGTGATTTTGCTGACATTTACTATGATCAAAAAAGATATTTATTCATTACGCTCATCGACGTTACTGGTCACGGCATCAGTGCGTCGCTTTTAGTGAATAGAATTTGTACTGAAGTGAGAAGATTAGTACGCGAAGAGCTCGATCCGGGAGAAATATTGCACCATCTCAATGATTTTATCATCGAAGTTTTTGATAGCATGGGCATGTTCCTGACCGCAATCGTTCTGAAAATTGATTTGCGGGACTTGACGGTCACTTATGCCGGAAGCGCTCATCCTGATTTGATCATTCTTGACGGGCAAACGAATCGCGCGCGACGTTTTCCGTCGCAGAATATGATTGTCGGGTTTGAAAAAACTAATGCGGAAAATTTTAAACAAGAAAAAATAAACATTCGCGCCGGAGATAGAATTTTCCTTTACACGGATGGCCTGATCGAGGCGGAAGACGATGAACGCAATCAATTGGGAATGAATGGGCTCATCTATCTTCTTCAGGGATTACAGGACAAAGAAATGTCTCATTTTGTGAATGAAATTACCCAGAAGCTTGAAAATTTGGCTTACAACCAAGTGAGAGATGATGTGTTTTTGATCGGGATGAAAGTCCTGGGAAGCTAACAATTAAGAATAAGGAATTTTATTAAGTAAGGAGGAAAGAAACTATTGAAAAGAATACGCATTTTTCTTTCTTTGATTTTTATTTGCTATCTTAGTATTTTGCCCGAAATTTTTGCTCAGGACGTGCAAAGCAATCATGCGATGGTTGCAACAGCGCATCCGGTTGCTTCTGAAGTTGGAGTCGAAATTTTGCGCCAGGGTGGTAACGCAGTGGATGCTGCCATGGCAATTGCTTTTGCTTTATCCATTGCAGAGCCAAATGCATCCGGCATCGGTGGTGGTGGTTTCATGTTACTAAAAATGGCAGATAGCAATCGGGCTGTAATGATTGACTATCGCGAAATGGCTCCCATGAAAGCAACAAAGAAATTTTATTATGAAAATGAAAAGTCATTTTCCGATTTGGCAAGGGATGGGATTTACTCCATCGGTGTGCCCGGATTAGTCGCGTGCGCTGAAAAGGTTTTACCCAAGTACGGCACCATGACTTTGGCGCAAATTTTACAGCCGGCAATTCGTTTGTGCAATTCTGGCATTGAAGTGACTGAAAAATTGAGCGGGATGATCATGGACAATTTGGAAAAAATTGCCCAATTTCCAGCGACGTCCAAAATTTATCTGAAAGATATGATGCCATTTGAAGCCGGAGATACATTGCGCAACCCGGATTTGGCGAAGACTTTTGGCAAAATTGCTGCTGGAGGCGGTTCAGTTTTTTACCAAGGGGAAATTGCGAAAAAAATTTGCCAAACAATGCAAACTTATCACGGCTTGATGGATAGTACAGATTTAAAATCTTACCGGGCAATTGAAAGAAAACCTGTCACGGGTACTTATCGCGGCTATCGGATTGTTTCCAGCGCACCACCGTCCGGCGGCGGAACGTTCTTGATCGAACTTCTTAACATTATGGAAGGCTACGATGTTAAGAAAATGGGACATAATTCAGCGCAATACTTACATACTTTGAGTGAAGCAATGAAGCTCATTTTTGCTGATAAAGCACTCAATTCTGCTGATCCCGATTTTTATCGCATCCCGGTAGATACTTTTGTCAATAAAGAATACGCGCGTCGCTTGCGCCGGAGAATTTTGCCGGATAAAGCGCGTTTCGATTATCTCCCGCAGCAAATTTCTGTGCGTGAGTCTAACAGCACCAGCCATTTTTCAGTTGTAGATGAGCAAGGAAACGCGGTCGCGCTGACGCAAAGTATCAATCACTGGTTCGGCAGCGGGATCGTTGTTGAGGGGACGGGAATTTTGTTGAATGATCATTTGCACGATTTTTCAGATGATCCGGACAGCCCCAACGCTATCGAGCCGCACAAACGACCGACAAGCAGCATCGCGCCGACAATTGTTTTGAAGGACGGGAAGCCGATCATGGTGCTCGGCACACCTGGCGGCACAAGGATCATTTCCGCACTGGCACAAATTATTATGAATGTGATCGACTTCGGTATGTCCATGGACGATGCAATCGAAGCACCGCGGATTCATTGCC
>NATN01000036.1 GCA_002085355.1 Candidatus Zhuqueibacterota bacterium 4484_87
CCAAATGTAATATTCTTTTTTTCTTTTCTGAATGTAGCGAAAAGAACTCAGCACCGTAAACGGCATGATGATGGTTGTCAGCAAAAAGAGCAACACAGAAATGCCGTCAATCCCCACATGATAATTCAATCCGAACTGAGAAATCCAGGGGACGTTTTCCTCAAATTGAAATGCCGCAACAGAGCTGTCGAAGTCCGCCAGCATGAAAATGGAGACGACCATCGCGATGAGAGTCACCGCAAAAGCAACCCATCCGAATACGGAAGCGGAACTTTTTTCTTCACTCGGTTCCCTATTCGGGATAAACATTATTAGCACAGCTCCGAGAACAGGGATGAGCAATGTCCAGGACAAAATACCCATTAATCACTCCACAAAGTTAACGTTATCAGAAAACAAACATCATCAGAATGTACGCCAACGCGGCGCCAAACAACATGTAAAATCCATATGCCTGCAAATCACCAGTCTGGAAATAAGACAACAGCGTTGAAACCCAGCGCCAACCCGTGGCAGAACCATTGGCAGCGCCATCGATGATTTTTTTATCGGAAATATTCAAAAAGAAATTCGTCGCTAAATATTTCAATGGATTAACGATAAATTTCATATAAATTTCATCGACAAAATATTTATTCCACAGCACTCGCGTGAAGCCAGTGTAAGTATCCGGATCCGGCAGACGTTTCTTGATTTCGTAAAATTTAGTTTTGGCAAAATACCAACCAACGACAGCGATCACAACGGACAGCAACATGAGCCCGTATTCTGTCGCGTGGCTATAATGCCCCACATGAACCTCACCATACTTCGTAACTGCTGGTTCAAGATATTCGTGCAAAAAATTGGGAAAAGCACCAAATGATAATAATTTGGGAATTCCGATCCAACCGCCGATAAGCGACAGACCACCTAAAATCATCAACGGCACTGTCATGGTCTTTGGAGATTCGTGCAAATGATGCTCCTGCTCCCTTGAGCCACGAAAATTGCCAAAAAACGTCAAATAAACCAGTCGAAACATGTAAAACGCTGTAAACAATGCCGCAACTGCGCCAATGAACCAGACAATTTTATTTCCGTGATCAGTAGCGAACACATTCCATAAAATTTCATCTTTAGAAAAGAAGCCCGCAAACGGCGGGATACCGGCAATTGCCAATGTTGCCAGCAAGAACGTAATGTAAGTGGCTGGCATATATTTCTTCAACCCGCCCATATAACGAATATCCTGCTCTCCTCCCATGGCGTGAATCACACTGCCTGATCCCAAAAACAAACATGCTTTGAAAAAAGCATGGGTCATCAAATGAAAAATAGCAATGACAAACGCGCCGGCGCCGGCAGCCATGAACATAAATCCCAACTGACTGACCGTGGAATAAGCAAGTACTTTTTTAATGTCATTTTGATAAATTGCAATGGATGCAGAAAAAATTGCCGTCAATGCGCCAACCCATAAAACGACCTGCATGGCAACAGGAGCCGCGAGAAACAAGCCGTGAAATCGGACCACCATGTACACACCGGCAGTCACCATAGTCGCTGCGTGAATGAGAGCGGACACTGGTGTGGGGCCTGCCATTGCGTCTGGGAGCCACACGTACAGCGGAATTTGTGCCGATTTTCCGGTGGCGCCAATGAACAACAGAATCGCTGCGGCGTTCGTCCAGAAAAATGTCATGGAATTGCCGTGATGAAAAAATTGATTGACAGCCGCAATATTGAGAGAACCGACATTAGCAAAAATCAGAAACATACCCAGCAAAAAACCGAAATCACCAATACGGTTGACTATAAATGCCTTTTTGCCGGCGGCTGCTTTTTCATCATCTTTATACCAAAATCCTATCAATAAATAACTACACAACCCAACGCCTTCCCAACCGACAAACATCACCGGCATGGAATCGCCGAGAATAAGCAACAGCATGGCGAAAACGAATAAATTCAAATATGAAAAATAGCGAACGCTTGATTCGTCTCCGTGAATGTATCCGATGGAATAAAAATGGATCACTGAACTGACGCCCGTCACTACCAGCAACATGACCGCAGACAAATGATCAACGACAAAAGTAATATTAATATTTAGCTTATCTACCAATACCCAGACATAAGGCGTGCAAGAGAGGGACTCCAATCCGGACATTTTTACGAAAACGATGTACAGGGACAGAAGAAAAGACGCAGCAACTGTGGAAAAAGCGAGCATCCCTGCAAATTTCTCGCCCCAAATTTCCTTCTTGCGATAGCCATTGGTCACAGCAACTATTCCGTTCAGAGCTGCGCCGATTAACGGCAAAATAACAATCACAAAAATCAGGCTGTTTTCCATAAAAAATTAGCCCCTTTCTTCACTGTATGTTTCAACTCCGATAGTTCCAGTTCTTTTAAAAAGCCTGACGATGATGGCAATACCCACTGCCACTTCGCAAGCAGCAACGACAAAGACCATCAACGACATAATTTGTCCGTCAATATTCAGATGCAACCGGGCGAAATAAACCAGATTTAGATTCACCGCATTCAACATTAATTCCACGCCCATGAGCATGTGTAACAACGTACGCCGCAAAATAAATGTAGCTGCTCCTATCAGGAACAGAACAAAAACAATGGCGAGTGTAAAAAAACCTCCGAAACCTGTGACGAATTCACCTAATGGACTACTCATTCTTTCGACCCTTCCAATCCAATTGTACGATTGAAATCACCGCGACAATGGCGGCAAACAATAACGTGGATACAAACTCAAAAGCAAACAAATATCTTGACATCAGTCCCTTGGAGAACAGCTCGATTCCTCCAAATGTATCAGGAGAGCTGGCGGGATTGGCAGACAGACTCATCGCCTTAAAAACATCCGGCTGTCCGGCGATTGCAAAATAGAGCTTCAATACAAAGAAAATCGTCAGCAACAAAATAAAAGCACCGCCGAGCCAGAAAAATTTAGAAAACGGACGCCGATAATCATCGCTTTTGATGTCCAATAACATGATGAAATAAATTATTAACACCATGATAGCGCCAGCGTAGATGATAATCTGAAAAACAGCGATACTGTGCGCCTGCAGAATTGCATACATTGCAGCCAACGCCAGCATTGCTATCAACAAACCCATCGCGCCGCGAATCGGATGCTTGGCAATGATTAAAATCAAGCCTCCGGCAATGGCAACGAGTCCGGAAAGTATGTACATCAATACGTTGAAATCCATGAAATACTTCCTGTGCTATTTTTATTTTTAACTGTTTGCGTTTCTACGCATTTGGATTATAACCATGAACAACATCATCGCTCACCGTAGGATGCCAGGAAAGCAATTTTTCTTTATCATAAACCATCCGAAAACGATCGTAACCAACCAACTCACTTGTTTCAGGCAACATGCGAATCGCATCTACCGGACAAGCTTCAACACAAAAACCGCAGAAAATACAATGACTCAGATCAATTTCAAAAACCTGCGGTCTTTTCTGAATCTTCGGATCTTCGCTTTCTTCAGCTTCAATGGTAATGCATTGCGCCGGACAAATCGTCGCGCACATTTTGCATGCCACGCAACGTGGTTGCCCATTGGAGCGCTGCACCAAAATATGCCTGCCACGATTATTCGGTGACATGTCCGCACGCGTTTCCTCCGGGTAAAGAATCACCACGCCGCCCTTGCGAAACGTGAGCCATTTCCATAAATTGCGGAAAAAATGCTTTGTCGTAATCCAGACACCGCGGAAAATTTCACGATAATAAACTTGTATGGTTAAGCCGCGCTTCTTGCGATCCACATATTCCATATCCGGAAAATTCGGAATCTGATATGCCATATTATAAACCTCCCAGTGCCACAATAATAACTGTAATGATCAAATTTGCAATCGCCAGCGGAAGCAAAATCCGCCATCCCAATTGCATTAATTGATCGTAACGAAATCTCGGCAGACTCCAACGAGCCTGCTGCAATAACCAGGCAAAGAAAAATACTTTCACATGAAAAGAAATTAATTGTAGAATCACCACTGTCGCGTGTGACAGATGAACATAAGTGCCCCACGGGAAATAAAAACCATCAGCAGCCATATAAGGCACTGTGTAGCCGCCGAAGAAAAATGTCGTCAGCATGATAGCGACAAAAACGATCTCGATAAATTCTGCAAACATAAAAAGGAGCATTTTGAACCCCGAATATTCCGTAAAATATCCGGAAATAATTTCCGATTCCGCTTCCGGCAAATCGAAAGGCATCCGTTTGTTTTCCGCTACGGCTGCTGCCAAAAAGATGAACATCGCCAACGGCTGCATGAAAACGCCCCATTTCGGTAGCCAACCCCAGGCTAATTCATTCTGTGCCTGGACAATGTCCCACACATTGACTGTCTGAAAAATAAAAATCAGACCCAAAAGGGAAAGTCCCATGCTCACTTCGTAGGAAATCATTTGAGACGCTGCACGCAGTGCGCCCATCATGGAAAATTTATTATTGGAAGACCAGCCCGCCAAAATAGCGCCAAAAACGCTGATGCCTCCGATGGCAAAAATAAATAGCAACCCAACATTCAGATCCGCTACCTGTACTTTGAACGAATAGTCAGGCAAATTTTTGGCGAAATACTCAGGGAGATACGGGATCCATTTCAAATAGGAAACATTGAAGAATTCGGCAGGTTTGACAATCCCGGCGAAAGGAATAACCGCCACTGCCAAAACCGCGGGGATAAACGCAAAGAAGATCGCCAGATTGTACATCAATTTATCGTACACTTTTGGCTTGAAATCTTCTTTGATCAGACATTTTATTGCGTCTGCCAGGTTATTGATAAAACCCCACATCGCAAATTTTTTCCCAAACGGCAATGGGATAGACGCACGATTTGCGCCGATTCTGTCTTGCAAAACAGCAGATTGTTTTCGCTCTGACCAGCTCATGACGGCGCCCATCATAAACATGAATACAAAAATCCCGCCTGCCAGAATAAAGTACGTCCAAAAATTGACCATATTGATTCCCAGAAAATTCGCTTCCATGCGATTTGCCTCGTGAAATATGTCTAATCCAAACTGCTTGCTCTTTAATTTAAAATGATGTTACTTCGCGTTTTGAATCTCTTGGACAGTTCTGCCAATCGGCTTCACTCCCAATTCTTTGAGTAAATCGACAAAAAACGTCAATTCATCATAATTATTCTCGCCCTTGATTGCCCGGCGAAAATCTTGCGTGATGCCCTCAAAATTAGTGAAGGAGCCATGTTTCTCTGCTGAAATACGACCTGCTAAATTATATTTCGCTTTATCCCAAACTTGGTCCACCATTGCTGAGATAACAATCAACTCCAGTCCGCTCACTTTATCCAGTGGTGCACCAGGTCCCCAGACTACAGCATATTTAAAATCGCTGATCACCATATCATTAATATCTTTTGCATCAGGAAATGCGTTTTTGACTCCCGCCATATTCGGAGTTTTGTCTTCTTTAATCAAAATATCATCTTCGCGGATCTCACCTGTTGACTCCTGCCAGACCCGATCTTTTTTATGAAAAATTCCTTTTATTCCCAGATGCTCTGTAAGCTGTTTAGCTAACGTCAGCTCTTCGTTGGTGGCATAAGCCGACAATACAAAAGCAGTCTCTTTCGTATGTTCTTTCAAAAGAGAGGCAACTTCCGAAACAAATTTACCATAATCAACTGCACGATGATTTATTTTTACCCCGGCTGCCCGATTTTTTGGCGGATAGATGTAATATTCTCTGCCAAAATCGCACATCCACGATTTGTTCACCGCATCATTTTCCCTCGGACGAACCCGGTAAATCACATTATCTTTAGTTTCAATCCAGATGTTACACCCGCGTGAACATCCGGCGCAGACAGAGGGCGTTTTGTGCAAGTACCAGACACGTTCTTTGAAACGAAAATATGTCGGGGTAAGTGCTCCGACCGGACAATTATCTGTGACGCAGTAGGCATACGGATCATCGTCAAGCGTGTCGCCATGCGCCAGTGCCACGTACGATCGGTCGCCTCGCTCTAAAATTCCCAATTTGTTAGTCTTGGATACTTCGCGCGTGATGCGAACGCAACGGGAACAGAGAATACACCGCTCCGCATCATAAACAATTTTCTCGCCAAAATGATAAAGTTTCTCCTTGGCAACTTTGGTTTCATTGAATCGAGATTTGTCGCCAGAGAATTCCATATATTGATCTTGAAGCATACACTCGCCTGCTTTATCGCAAATGGGGCAGTCCAGTGGATGATTGATCAAAATAAATTCCAAAACAGCTTTGCGAATCTCCGCAACCTCAGGTGTGTTCGTGTGAACCACCATGCCATCAGCAACGGGCGTCATACATGAAGGCTGCGGTTTCGGATTTTTCTCGATGGTCACCAGGCACATCCGACAATTTCCGCTGGGAAAAAGGTGTTTATGGTAACAAAACCGCGGAATGTAAATGCCATTTTGCTCACAGGCATCAATAAGAAGCGTTCCTGCCGGCACAGTGATTTTTTTACCATCTACCGTAAGCGTTACTTCTTTCATACCTTCTCCTGAAAGCGGACAAATTTACCCCCATAAGGGCAACCGCCTTGTTTTATATGTTCTTCAAATTCCTCTCTGAATTTTTCCACAAAGCTATCCACTGGCCCACATGCTGCATCTCCCAACGGGCACACTGTATGGAAAGCAATGTGTTTGGTGATACTGGTGAGAAGATCGAGATCTTCCATCTTCCCTTTTCCTTCTTCGATTCGTTTTACGACCTGGTGCAACCAGCCCGTACCTTCCCGGCATGGTGTACACTGTCCGCACGATTCATGGTGATAAAAATGAGTCAGAACCTCCAGCAGCTTCACCATACAGGTTCCTTCAGCAATCACGATCACGGCTCCGGAGCCAAGGCTGGAACCTGCTGCGGCGATGGACTCATAATCAATAGTCATATCTTTAATATCTTCAGGCAACAATACCGGCGTAGAAGATCCGCCAGGAATGACTGCTTTCAACTTTCTTCCGCCAATGATCCCGCCGGCTTCATTGTTCAAAAAATCCATAAATGAATAGCCTAATTCAACTTCATAGACGCCGGGTTTTCGGACATGACCACTGACGGAGAGCAATTTCGTTCCGGAGGATTTCTCCGTGCCAATTTTATGATAAGCCTCGCCGCCATTGGCAATAATCCACGGAACGCTCGCCAGAGTTTCGACATTATTGATGATTGTCGGACATTTATACAAACCTTCAATTGCCGGAAACGGCGGTTTGTTGCGCGTCTGTCCTTTTTTCCCTTCAATGGAATTCATCAGCCCGGTCTCATCACCGACCACATAAGCGCCAGCGCCTTTGTGCACAGTAATTTCGGGCACATAATTCGTTCCCTTGAGCGGTTTCCCCAGATAGCCAGCGTCGTACGCCTCTTTGACAGCTGCTCTCACACGTTCCAGTGCGAAACCGTACTCCCCGCGAATGTAAATATAAGCATGTTTTGCATTGATCGCGTAACACGCGAGGATCATCCCTTCAATTAGCATGTGGGGATTTTCTTCCATAATGACGCGATCTTTAAATGTTCCCGGCTCGCCTTCATCGCCGTTACAGATCAGATAAACCGGCTTATCGCTATCCTTGGGTAAAAATGACCATTTGATACCAGCCGGAAAGCCAGCACCGCCTCTGCCGCGGATGCCGCTTTTTTTCACTTCTTCCATTACTTCAGTCGGACTTAAAGCGGGAATCTTTTCTGCCAGCGTCTGATAGCCGCCACGTTTCAGATAGCTGTCCAAAGTATGGCTCGTGCCATTGCGTTCAAAATTTAGTAATATCTTTTTATGAGACATACCGTACTCTTCTATTTATATTCGGGCCATTCTTGTGGTTTTTGTTCGTGCTCTTTTCCGTTTCGCAAATCTTCTAAAATTTGCTCCACTTTATTTTCATCAAGCAATTCGTAATAGCGATCGCCAACCTGCATCATTGGTCCTGTACCGCAAGACCCAAGACATTCCACTGTTTTCAGCGTGAACATCCCATCCGGAGTCGTCTCGCCTACTTTGATCTTGAGTACTTCGCAAATGTGATCAATAACGTCCTGACTTCCCAACATGGCACAGGAAATATTATTGCACACCTCAAGTACAAATTTCCCCTCTTTTTTCTCCGTGAACATGGAATACCATGACCGGACTTCCTCCACCCAGATAGTCGGAATTTCCAATTCTGCGGCGATCAAATCTACCGCTTCATTGGAGACGAAACCTTCCCGTTTCTGAATCATCCACATTAGCGGGAGCGTCAGCGAACGGGGATCCGGATAGCGCGTTCGCAAGTAAGCGATTTCTTTTTTTTCAGCGTCCGTAAAATCCATGAGTACCCTTACATTTTTTTATGATTCACCCTTATAAAGGCAGACCAAATGTAAATTTAAACTTTCTTTCTTCACCTGAAAATTCAACAATATCAAATCAGGCAAAATCTCTACCGATCACACTCGCCACCGATCATGTTCACCGTTCCGAAGATCGGAATAATATCTGCCAGTTGATGGCCGATAATTATTTTATCAATTGCGCCCATGATCAAGAAACTCGGTGGGCGTACATGCAACCGATACGCAGTTCCTGATCCGTCTGAAACAAGATAATATCCCAATTCACCATTGGCACCTTCCACGCAATGATAAAGCTGTCCTTTTGGCGGTTTGGGACCATCGATGACTAATTTAAAATGATTGATCAATCCTTCGATTGTCGTGTAAACTTCTGTTTTTTCCGGCAAATGAGCAAAATTGGCTTCTGCATTGACCGGGCCTTCGGGGATTTTATCGATGCATTGGAGACAAATTTTGATCGATTCCTCGATTTCGCGCATTCGTACATACCAGCGATCATAATTATCGCCATATTTCCCGACCGGCACTTCCCATTCTACCTCGTCATATTTCAAATAGGGCATGGCTCTGCGCACATCATAAGCAACGCCGGTGGAACGCAGAAAAGGACCGGTAATGCCGGCATTTATCGCATCTTCTTTACTGATCTCTCCGACTCCCTGCATACGATCGAGGAAAATACGGTTTTTATCCATCAAACCGTGGATGTCTTTCAGTAATGGAATATTGTCCAGTAGAATTTGTTTTGCTTTTTGGAGCCATTCTTTTGTGGCATCCTTAGCGACTCCGCCGATTCTGGCATAGCTGTAAGTTTGCCGGGCGCCGGAAAGCCAATTGAAATGTTCCCAGATAAAATCACGAGCTTGCATGAAGTAAAGAAACGGTGTCATCGCGCCTATTTCGCTACAAATAGCTGCCTGACACGTGTAATGATCTGTAATTCTGGACATTTCCGCCAGCAAAGTGCGCAACCAGGAGCAACGCTCGGTAATTTCAATGCCGAACAATTCTTCTAATGCACCAACGTATCCAAAATTATTGATAAATGCAGAAACATAATTCAAGCGATCGGTATAAGGTAACGCGGACAGGTAAGTACGATTTTCACAAGTTTTTTCCATGCCGCGATGAAGGAAACCAGGCTCCACATCGAGATTGACAATTGTCTCGCCAACCAATTCCGCCACCATTTTAATCGTTCCGTGCATCGCCGGATGCGACGGCCCAATATTCACTTTGATTGGCTGATCGTGCGGACCAGCGATAGGAAGCTCAATGATCTCTTTCTTTTTCAGAACTTCCTCGATTTTATATTTTGCAGGAATTTCAAAATCAGTCATTTTCTTGCTCCGGATTTCGTAACTTAACACGGGGCTGCTCGCCCATTAACGGATAATCTTTGCGCAACGGATGTCCTTCAAATTCTTCGTACATAAGCACGCGTCTCAACTCCGGGTGGTTGGTAAATTTTATTCCGAACATATCCCAGACTTCGCGCTCAATATAATATGCAGCTTTCCACCACGCATAACTGCTAAGCACTTCTGGATGTTCTCCCCCACAACTGGTGATCACCCGAATGCGCCGATTGGTGCTGACTGAATAAAAATGATACACCACATCAAAGCGCGTTTCCGAATACAAATCTTCCTCTCGCCCGGTCAGATTCGGCTTTTCAGCAAAATCACTGCTCAAATAATCAACGGCTGTGATATCCAGCAACATATCCATGGGATATTTAGAATGATTTTTCCAGAAATCAAAAAGCTCTGCCAGATCCTCTTTGGGAATGCGGACATTGGGCTGCCCGAACTGTTCCGTATAACCGGCATGGGGGAATTTTTCAAAAAAATCAGGAATGTCGTCTTTTAATAACCAATATTTTTCCATACGATTGCAGACCTATAAATATTGTTTAGAATTACGAATTTTCTCCTGCAACGCCATAATTCCGTCCAAAATCATCTCCGGACGCGGCGGACAACCAGGTACGTAAACATCAACCGGAATGACCCGATCAGCTCCCTGCACCACAGCATAGTTGCGATAAAAACCACCGCTCACGGCACAGGCGCCGACAGCGACAACATATTTTGGCTCTGCCATCTGTTCCCAGACGCGTCGCAACACTGGTGCCTGTTTGTGGGTTATTGTACCCACGATCATCAGCATGTCTGACTGACGCGGCGAATATCGCGGCATGGCGGCGCCAAAGCGGTCTGTGTCATAGTGCGAGGAACTCACAGACATGAACTCCATAGCACAGCAAGCTGTACCGAAAACATATTGCCACAGCGAGTAACTGCGCGCCCAGCCAATAAATTTGTCCATTCGGGTTGTAATGACATTATCAAGAATTTTATCTTCACTCATTCGATGACTACCTCCATTCCAACGCTTTTCGTCGATAAGCGTAAATAAACGCCACAATCAAAAAGAATAAAAAGACGAAAATCTCTACAATCGCTACCGTGCCCATTGAACGTCCGACAATTGCCCAGGGATAAAGCAGAATCCCTTCCAGATCAAATAAAACAAATAACAGTGCTATCAGATAAAATCGAATAGCCACACGCCGGTTGTTATCCTGGATTAAATCAGAACCACATTCAAAAGGCGTGAATTTGGAAGGAAAATCTTTGCGATGTTTTTCCTTGGGACCCAACAGAGCGTTCAGAACTAAAATCAGCGCAGCAGTAAATGCGGCGATCACTATCATCAACAGTACAGGCAGATATTGTTCTGTCATATGCGGTTTTCCCCTGTTAATAATTTATACGGGTCTCTCAAAAATTTTGGAAGGAAAATATTTTGAAGAAAATTGTGTTGGATAAAAGACAAAAAAACCCCTTTGCTCCTCACAAAGGTGAAGCTGCACATGTGACCCATTTTCCCCTCGATTTGTCTTTGCAATTTAAAAATAATCAGTCAATATTTCAAGAGTCAAGTATATGAAGATTTTTTAAAAAAGTCAAGTAAAAAATGCATCAACCATCAAATTTTGTGAATTTTTTCACTATAAAAATCGTCCTTTGAGTCCGATTTGCTATTCCGGCATAAAATTCCTCAATTATTCAGTTATAAAGGCAGAATTTATGTGTGTGCAAATAAAGATTCAAATTTTTCAAAATCAAGGCAATCATATCCGGCTTGCATCAGACGACACGTTTTTTAAATAAAAAAAGCTGCGAATATCAAAAATATACCCGCAGCTTTTTAGTTCGAGAAAAAGATGTAGATTAACTACATCCGCCCTGTTTGCGCACTTTTTTCTGGAGCTTCACTTTAGGCGTATATTCCAATTTAAAATGCAAATGTTCTTTCTCAGGCTCGGCTGATTCATGATTACTGCCAAGAGCGGCAAAAAATATGTGCCGCAGTTTCCCCTGAGTTCCGGCAACAGCCTCTGTCTTGCATTTTTCATGGCCTTCGTGACCAAAAACGTCCAGCCAATTGTTAATACCTCCTTCGAGAATATAAACATTGGGAACATGCAAGGCTATTAGAATTTTCCAAGCCTCTGTTGCGCGAATTTCATCATTGCTCATTAATACGACAACTGTGTTATCGGGCATGTCCAGCAATTTTTCTGCCATTGCTTTCAAATTATTCATATCCACCAATTTAGCATCTTTGAGATGAAACAAATTGTAATCGGCTTCTTTGCGGACATCGAGCATTTGCAACTTGATATCGTTGTTGTAGATCAAGTCCAACAATTCGCCAGGATGAATCTGTACCTGACGTTCGTCCAGGAGCACCTGTTTCTCCGGAGCCATCTTTTCCCAGAGATCCATTGGCGTCGGCTGTCCCACTGCCATAACAATGAGCGCCATTAAAATCATTGCGCCGGCACCAAACAGTTGCCACCGCTGAATTTTTTTGTTTTTCTGATCGCCAAATTTTCTTTCCAGAACTTCGGCGCCCCAAAACATAAGCAAAGCCATGATTACGACCAACAACACGACAACACCCGTGCTCAGACCAAGCCAATCCGGCAAAATGAATCTTCCCATGTAAGTGGAATTCCAGAAAGTGTCAATCTTTCCAGCAGTTTCGCCAAAAATAAAAATACCAAACAATGCACCGAGCACAAAAAACACACCATCTTTTCTTAAGGTTGCAACTGCAACCAGCGATGTGCCCGGTCAGTAGCCGCCGATAATAAAGCCGAAGCCCATGATAAAACCAGCCACGATCAACGGCACCAGATAGGTCGGATTCACGAAAATCACACTGTAATCCAACAGCTTCAATCCGGTGGACAGAAAAATCAGCAGCATAGCGACAATAATGCCGGTAAACATAGTTTTCAA
>NATN01000245.1 GCA_002085355.1 Candidatus Zhuqueibacterota bacterium 4484_87
ATGATCAATCTTGCGGCTTTCATTTCTCCGTGAAAAATAGCTCGTGATTCGAGAACAATCTTGCCTGTCGCATGAATTTTGCCAACTACTTTGCCGCCGACAATTGCATTTTTCGCGACAATTTCACCTTCGACTTCGCCTTGTGTGCCGATAAAAAGCGATTCTTTTGTTGTAATATCGCCTTTGACCTTGCCGTCAATACGAATACCGCTTTCCACTTTTAACGTACCTTCCAATACCGAACCTTTACCGATAATCGTATTCAAATCTCCCTGGCGAGAAACTTCACCTTCTTCTTTTTTTCCCAACATGCGCAAACCCTCGTTTTTTTATATCACTCGTTGTCTTTAATTTGAAATGCCAACAAATATTTTTTTGGATCTACTGGAGCGCCATCTTTCCAAACTTCAAAATGCAAATGTGGCGCTGTGCTTCTTCCGGAATTTCCCAGCAGTGCGATAGCCTCTCCCTTTTTTACGTAATTGCCCTCGCGTTTCAGAAGAACCTGATTGTGCCCGTAAACTGTCTGGAAACCATTCAGATGGTTAATAATGATCAAATTTCCTAAATCATCAGTCCAATTAGCGAAAAGCACCACACCATCTGCAGATGCACGAACCTCTGTCCCTCTACTTGTAGCAATGTCTATTCCATTATGATCGGGACGAAACCAATCATTTCGGCGAAAATCCGTCGTTAAAAAGCCCTCTACCGGCAAATAAGTGGGAACGTGGTCTGCGAACCGGTGATAATTGCTTTCCGATCGCGTCAGAAAAAAGTCCAGGGCACTTTCTTCCATGTGGACATTTTTCCCTGATGAGCCTTCTCCGCCATATCCCATGGGAAATTGATCCCAGGAATTCTGCAAGTTAACTAACAGCTTTTCTCGCCCTTTGTCGCTGATGTCAAATTTTTTATCCACGCCGAGTGCTGCACGGACTTTGGAAAAAAACACTTTCATGCTTTCCACTTCTTTGTACAGCGTTTTGACCTGTTTGTTTTCTTCGGATAACTTGTAGTTTTCGATCAGCAATTTTTCTTTCTGTTGACTTGTGCGATAATATTTGTAATAGTACACAAAGCCAGTCATAATATGAATTGCTAGAAAAGCAAGGACTATATACAAAATGTGCAAGGTCCGCACTTTTATGCGATAATTTTTAGGATCTGAATAGTCGTCCGGAATAACGAGAATTGATAAAACTTGTTTCGGTTGTTTTCCCTTTTTGGCCATGATAGCTGATTTATCTCTTTCTAATCAAAAATTTCTAAAATTCGTTCTAACTCATCGTCGGAGTAATACTCGATTTCGATGCGGCCGCCCTTTTTGCCGTGTTTGATATGGACCTGTGTTCCCAAAGACGCGCGTAATTTATCCTCAGCTTCAACGATAAAATAGGGCTTGTCATCTTCTATTTTCTGTTTTTTTGTATCCGGCTTAATTTTTTGTTTTGCCAACCGCTCCACTTCGCGCACTGAGAGGTTGCTTTTAACCGCTTTCTCCCATATTTCCATCTGCATACTCTTATCCTCAATGGCGACGAGCGCCCTCCCATGTCCCATATTAATTTCCCCGCGCATCAGGCTCTGCTGGATGGGATCGGGTAACTTTAGCAATCGCAAAAAATTTGCTACTGTGGAACGTTCCTTGCCTACGCGCTGCGAAACCTGTTCCTGAGTCAAATTACAGTCAGTCAAAAGTTTATTGTAAGCGCGGGCAACATCAATCGGGTTTAAATCTTCCCGCTGAATGTTTTCAATCAGCGAAAGCTCCAGCATTTCTTCGTCGCTTTCCACGTCAAGCACATACGCCGGAATGCGTTCAATTTCCAACTGGCTCACTGCTCGCAACCGCCGTTCGCCGGAAATTAATTCAAATCCATCATCCTTCCGACGTACGGTAATCGGCTGAATGATTCCTTTTTCAGCGATTGAATTTCGTAACTCGGTTAAGGCAGCCTCGTCAAAAATGCCGCGTGGTTGAAGCGGATTGGGTCTGATTTTTCGGACTTCAATTTCCCGAATTGAATCTACTCTTTCCTCTGATTCTTCCGCGGGAACATCGGGAATTAACGCCCGCAGGCCTTTTCCCAGCCGCTTATTGGCCATTCTTTATAATTTCCTCTGCTAAACTCATGTAATTTTCCGCGCCCATAGAAACAGCATCGTACAAAATAATCGGTTTGCCAAAACTCGGCGCTTCGCTGATTCTAACATTTCTGTTGATGACCGTATTGAATACTTTTTTATCAAAAAATCGTTTTACATCATCAGCTACCTGATTCGACAAATTCAGCCGCCCGTCAAACATCGTCAAAAGTACGCCTTCTATTTCCAAACTTTTATTCAAATGTTTCTGCACCAAACGGATCGTATTCAGAAGCTGACTCAATCCTTCCAATGCATAATATTCACACTGAATCGGAATCAAAACAGAATCTGAGGCGGTCATCGCATTTAAGGTGAGTAAGCCCAAAGAAGGCGGGCAATCAATAAAAATATACTTGTATTGATCTTTGATTTTGGGCAAAATTGTAGCCAGCACTTTTTCCCGCGACATACTGGGAACCAGCTCAATTTCCGCACCAACAAGGTCCTGATTCGAAGGCAACAAATGCAAATATTCAAGCTCTGTCTTTATTATCGCATCTTTGACTTCAGCGCCTTTGATGAGCACATTGTAAATACTGGTTTTTATTTTTTTTGAATCGAACCCAAGCCCACTGGTCGAATTCGCCTGAGGATCAATATCAATCAACAACACAGGATACTCAGCAACTGCCAAACATGCAGAAAGATTCACCGCAGTCGTTGTTTTTCCCACGCCGCCCTTTTGATTGGCGATGGAAATAATTTTCCCCATTCCTTCCTCCAACTAATCCAGGAATAACTAAAAATATACATCTTTATTTTTATAAAATCAAGCTAAAAATTTGGTTCTATATCAAATAGAGCGAGTCAAAACAATTTTGATAAACTTATTATCTATTTGCGTCAATTGTTATTCTCATTTCATGCAAGCAGGGCATCGTTAAATTGATGACTGCTTTAATATTCATCTCATCTGTTTTGCCTTGTATGTATGAATATAGTTTGCCCACGGGAAAAATAAACGTAGATAAACCTACACTATAAAGAAAAATATACTCCTAAAATTTAAAGCACTTTTTTTTAACTTTTTATAATTTTATAAGTTCATTTTCCGGAAACAATTTTCGCTAACTCATTTCCGAAACACGATAAATAACGTCGCTTTTTTCCAACAAGAAATAAAAAAAGAAAATGGGATGACTTTTTGAAAAATAAACATGGGAGATGATTCAGTTGTGCCTACCCTACTGTGAACCGGGACACTTTTTTCACTGGTGGCACAATTAGGAAGATTGCCTCGCTGCAAAATATTGGGAAACTACTTCATCGCTTCCGTTTTGCTGCCAAAATTTCTGGAAAATGAAAATTCATCCATGTCATGTTCCCAGCTTCCGTGAACCATGTAATATGCCAAATTTTTCCCCAACGCCGGGCCCAACATAAAGCCGTGCCCGCTCATACCGACAGAAACAAAAAAATTTGGGACACTTGTCTCATCCACAATCGGATTACCGTCCGGCGTCATTGTGTAGGAACCTGCCCACTGTCGTAAAACAGGAACCGGCTCCAGCGCTGGAATCACACGTAACATGCGCCGTGACATTTCAGTGAGAAATTCAAAAGTCGTTTCCACACTTTTACCGGGCACACGTACTTCAGGGGTGTAGCAACCGATAATTTGCCCTGTCAATCTTTGCTGAAAATAGCAACCATCGGACCGGTAATCAACAATCATGGGAATTCCCACATATTCCACGCCTTCAGTTATCATCGCTTCATGTCGCTCCGGCGCGACGGGCAAATCCAAACCGACCATTTGCCCGACATCAAAAGCATCGGGACCTGCGGCGTTCAAAATCTGTTTCGCCCAAAAGGTTTTTCCCGATCGCGTTCTGACACGAAACTTGCCCGCTTGCTGCTCGATTTCCGTAACCTCTTCGTTTGTCAGAATTTCTCCGTCAAATCTTTTTATGCCCAGCGAGTATCCTTTCAACACAAAAAACGGATCTGCCTGACCATCTGAATCGCACCACGTTCCGCCGAGACAATGATCCACATTCACGAAGGGAAATTTTTCCCTGATTTCTTCCGGCTCTAAAAATTTGACATTCAATCCCATTTCGTGCTGAATTTTCATCACATTCAAAAAGCCTTCTTTTTGCGCTTCAGTGAATGCAAGAAACAAATATCCGGAATCCGCCCACTCCACGGAAAAACCAAATTCGTCTTCCATCTCCCCAAAAAGCCTGACGCTCTCCATTGCCACCCGAATGGTCGTTTCCGTTGAAAATTGCGCACGAATACCGCCGATACAGCGCCCTGTCGATCCCGCGCCTAAATATTTTTTTTCCAACAGCAAAATCTTTTTCCCTGACTTTGCCAAATAATAACCGGTTGCGGTGCCGATAATGCCTCCGCCGACAATAATCACATCGTACTCAGTCCTGGTCATCGCCAACTCCCGCTAATATTTTCAAAGGTACGGTTTTCAGGGGTGGCCTGTAACTCGGCTCTATTTCCGCTACTGTGGTCACGCCCATATCAATTGCATCAACAATTTCTTTATAAGTAATATCTTCGCAACGGCAAATAATTGTATCGTCAGTTATCATCGTTTGACCTCAAAAATACTTTTGCGTCAATTCTTTCGTTTGAAAAATCGCACATCCAAGGATAATTTTTTAGGAACTTCCAGATAAACAACAGCCGTTTTGTCAAAACTTTTCGGTTTCATAATTCGCTTCACTTTTCCGGTGCCGACCACTTCTCCGGCACGGTTAATCAACTCCACATGCTCTCCCTTTTCCGGCAAAGGCATAAATTCGTAGGGTAAACCCACTTCGGCAATTTCATCGCCCAGACTTTCGTCCACAGCAAAAATTGCCAGGCCCGGACAATTCGCTATGCAAATGCTGCAACCATTACATTTATCAAAATCTACACGTGGGATATTGGTAATATCGCCTTCGATAGTGATCGCTCCCTGGGGACAGACCTCACTACACGGATTGCAGGGAATTTTCTGCACGCACTCAATCATGATCACTCGCCCCATTTTCCGACGGGCTTCCGGTGGCACTTCAAAATCTTCTATTGTCAGAACTCCATTTTTCAAAAACTCACTCATGAATGGCCGCCTCCTTCATTTTGCGTTCTCCCTGTCGAACTTTTTCACCGAATGGCCCCGTCCGCAATGTCCGCAAACCATTTCGCACCTGATCTTTCTTTTGTGCGATTTCAGGCGAGGATCCAAAAAGAGATTCCGCTGCTGCCAATCCTGCCATTTTCCCTTCCAACATCGCCGAAGAAGCTTCTTCAATTCCAGCCACATCTCCGGCAACAAAAAGTCCTTCGACTGATGTTTCCATTTCTTCATTGTGCCATACTACATTTCCGCCTAACTCCGGAATGTACAACATGCGGCATTTTGCTTGGAAAAACAACTCCGAAGCCGGATTCAATCCCACAGCCAAACAAACAGCATCCACATCCACGTCCTGTTCGCTTCCCGGAATTTCCTGCCAGTTCTCATCCAATTTAACAATTGTCGCACCTTCTACTTTTTCTTTGCCGTAAGCGCGCTTGATGGTGTGCGAAGTCAAAATTGGTACACCGGAACGTACAAGCTTGGAAGCGTGCACCTGATATGCGCCAATTTTAGGCAGTGCTTCTACGACAGCGGCGACTTCTACACCTGCCTGT
>NATN01000246.1 GCA_002085355.1 Candidatus Zhuqueibacterota bacterium 4484_87
TTTAATAGAAAATCTGCTAATTTTCAGAAAGGAAAAGGGCCATGAAATCATCTAAAACTATGCGGACAATTTTTGGCGTTCTGTTAATGCTATTGCTTTTTTCGATCATGTTGGCTTGTGCCGGGAAAAAACCTGCCTGGGGCGATGAAAAGTCAGGTTATATTTTGACCTATCGCTTTCAGCCGGATCAGGTTCTGAGATATGAAACTGATCAAAAGCAAACCATGACTCAAGAAATGATGGGACATTCTTCCGAGGTCAATACCCAAACTTACAATGTATTCTTTTTAAAAGGCAACGGTTTTAATGATCAGAAAAATCTGGTGACAAAGATCGGATTTGACACGCTTTACATCGCGACGAAAGTCAGAGGCCAGGAGATCAAGCCGGACGCAAGTATAATCGTTGGCAAAGAATTTGAGATGATTTTTTCGCCGCAAGGGAAAAAGATTGCTTTTAATGATCCGGAATCAATCAAAGTTGATTTCGGCCCTATGGCAGGCAAACGCGGGGCTGAAGATTTCTTCCGTAATCCTCTGCCAACGCTGCCGTCCCAGCCGGTAAAATTTGGCGATAGCTGGACAGATGAAGACAGCACCCAAATGGAACAATCAGGGATGGACATTACCGTTAAAACAAAAACCGTCAATACGCTGGAAAAAGTGGAAGTCGTCAACGGAATTGAATGTCTGAAAGTCAATGCCAAGGTCACCGGCTCACTGGACGGATCGGGCAATCAGATGGGCGCGGATATTTATTTTGAAGGCGACCTTGACGGTTCGAGTGTCTGGTATTTCGATTTCAAAAACGGCAAACTGATTCAGGTTGAAAATAAAATGCTGATGGAGGGAACAGTCGCTGTATCCGGCGCTCAAAATATGACCATTCCCATGACTCAGGAGTCAACGACAAAGGTTCGTCTCATTAAATAAAAATATCGCAAGAATATATTAATGTGTGGGTTTGACTCGATCATTGAATTGGACCCACCTTTTATTTTTAGTTGCTACCAATCCCATTCTTTCGCAGTATCAAATCAGACGCAATATCATCTCAAAATTGGAGAAGTAGTATGAGAACCCGCATTTTCCTTGCGTTTCTCCTATTTTTTTGTTTTATGTTTTCATCTCTATTCGCACAGACAGTGCTATTCGAAAAACCGCTGAGCCCGCGCATCGCTAATTACGACATCGATGTTCGCCTTGATGCGGAAAAATACAAAATTTACGGTAAAGAAAAATTACGCTGGGTGAATAAAAGCCGGAACACCGTTCGCGAACTTCAATTTCATCTCTATCTCAACGGCTTTCGTAATTCTGAATCCACTTTTATGAAAGAATCCGGTGGCAGGCATCGCAACTACAAGTTTGAAGGCGATGGGTGGGGATACATTGAAGTGAAGAAGATCGCTCCGGAAAATGGCGCAGATTTGACAGAAAAGATGGAATTCATCCAGCCCGATGACGGCAATCCTGAAGATAAAACCGTTTTTCGTCTTCCATTGGACCGACCGATTGCTCCCGGAGGATCAATTACTTTGAACATCGATTTTGAGGCGAAATTGCCCCAGCCGCCGTTCGCGCGTTCCGGAGCCTGGAAAGAATATTTTTTTGTAGGGCAATGGTTCCCTAAAATTGGCGTATATCAAAATGGGAAATGGAACTGTCATCAATATCATCGCAACTCTGAATTTTTTGCTGATTTTGGTGTGTACAATGTGAAAATTACTGTGCCCAACGAAAATATCGTCGGTGCGACCGGGATTCTGGTGAATATTACCGAAAACGAAGACGGCACAAGAACTCATTACTATCACGCGGAAGATGTTCATGATTTCGCCTGGACAACTAGCCCGGAATTTGTGGAATTTACCGAACAAATTGAAGATGTGAAAGTACGGCTTTTGCTTCAGAAAGACCACGCAGCTCAAGCAGAGCGGCATTTTGTCGCGGCAAGGGCTGCGATTAGTTTTTTCCAAAAGAACATCGGCGACTATCCCTATCCAAATTTGACCATTGTTGATCCGCGCCGCGGCGCCCAGGGTTCCGGCGGCATGGAATATCCTACTTTGATCACTGCGGGTACTTTTTCGCACATTCCGAGTGGATTACGAATGCCGGAAACTGTCACTGTGCATGAGTTCGGTCATAACTATTGGTATGGGCTGGTTGCGTCCAATGAATTTGAGGAAGCCTGGTTAGACGAAGGGATCAACTCCTACGTTGAAATGCTGATCATGGACAAATTTTATGGACCTAAAGGCTCGATCATTGACCTGTTTGGTGTGAAACTTAACGATCTGGAAATGCAGCGCAGCCAGTTCGTTCAAATACCGGATATAGATCCGATTGTGCAACCGTCGTGGCAATACTACTCTTCCGGCAGTTATGGGGTCAATTCTTACCAAAAGCCTGTTGTCATGCTGAAGACATTGGAGAACTATCTGGGCACGGAAACGATGTTCAAAATTCTGCATACCTATTTCGAGCGCTGGAAATTTCGCCACCCGGGGACCCAAGATTTCATTCAGGTAGCGAACGAAGTTTCCGGGCAGGATTTGAGCTGGTTTTTTGATCAGGCACTTTTTTCTACCGCAAAATTAGACTATTCTGTAAGGGGCATTAGGTGCAAGAAAGTGGAAAAACCCAAGGGGTATGATTACAGCTTGTTGTTGGCCGCCGATTCTCTTGAGGAAAAGAAAGCTGAAAAGGACTCTTTCGTTGTTGAAAATGACACATTGAAAAGCGAACAGGATTCAACGGAAAAAGACTCGAAGGAATTTTACGAAAGTAAAGTCTATGTGCGCCGATTGGGTGATTTTGTGTTCCCCGTGGAAGTGGAAATGGTCTTCGATAACGGAGATACAATTCGCGAAAATTGGGACGGAAAAGGCTACTGGAAAAAATTCACTTATGTCAAACCAGCAAAGTTGGTTTTCGCCACAGTGGACCCTGACAATAAAATTTTGCTGGACATCAATTTAGTCAATAACAGCAAAACGAGAAAAAAATCAAGTGCTGGTATCAATAAAATTACATCGAAATGGTTGTTTCTCATCCAGTCGTTTTTGGATGAGCCGGAATTGCTAAATTTATTTTCGATATTAATGAGCATCAGCTAAAAAATATTACGAGGTATTGATGATCTGGCAAAGCTTGAAATATGGAATTTCTCAAGTCTGGGGAAACAAAAGATTGATCGCATTTTACTATTTGCTCAATCTTTTGCTCGCCTTTTTTCTGATATTGCCATTGCACAATGTGCTGAACGATTTTGCTGGTCGCTCGCTCATGGGTGCGAAACTGGCGGAAAGTTTTGACATGAATCTCTTTTTCGAACTCATTCATGAACATGGCGATGTATTATCGCTCTGGATGGGTTTGGTTTTTATCGGAGCTATTGTGTATTGGCTTTCCATGTTATTTTTATCCGGCGGCATTTTGCACTTATTTATCCACGAAAAGAGCGGTACCATCGCTTCAGTGCTGGGAAATTCCGCACGATATTTTCCGCGAATGATCCGGCTCTCATTGTGGAGCTTGCCGGTATTGGGAATTCTTTTGAGTGTGCAGTTTATTTATTCCGGAATTCAGCGACTCATTTTTGGCAGCGATCCGTATCAGTCAGTGCTTTATTGGGGCGCGTGGATTAAAGTGGCGCTGCGATTCATTATTTTCTGGGTTTTTGTCGTTATCATTGATTACGCGCGAATTCATCTGGTGCAAAATGACGAACGAAAAACTCGGAAATCATTGCTTGCCGCATTGCGTTTTGTGATTAAAAATCCGGGCAAAGCGTTTGGACTGAAGGCGTTGCTCATCGTCTCGGGAATTTTTGCACTGGTCATTTACAATTTATTGCAAATACCTTTGTCCAATTCCGCAGGCGCAGGACTTTTTGTTCTGTTTTTCATTCAACAAATTTACATGATTTTCCGAAGTTTTTTAAGACTGGCAACTTTTTCAAGTCAGGCGGAATTGTACCAGGATGCTGAATCGCAAGAAAGAATCGATAACGCTGAGGAAATTTTGTTAGCTGTTTGAGATCAATTTCAATGATTGTGAGACGATTTCTTCGGGCGGATTAAAGTAGCCGAAACGAAGGAAAGGGAAATCTCTGCTCAAATCAGCAATCCATCTTTTGACACCGATGAAATCGGGTGACAGAGTTTTCAGTTGCAACGTTTCCGTGTACCAATCCGGGTCCATGTTCAAATTCCGCGCCTGAATGAGGTTAATTTTGTATTTGTCGATTATTTTTCTCAATGCAGAAATCTCATCGGGATGATCGGTGAAACCTGGAAAGACGAAATAGTTCAGAGAGATGAAGCGATTAAATTTTCTGGCAATTTCGATGGAAGACAGTACATCATCAAAACTGTAAACTTGTGGCTGATAATACCGATCGTAAAAAATTTTCTGCGCGGAATTCATGCTTACGCGGATGGAATCAAGACCCGCTCGGAACAGCTTTTCGGTCACATCGGGGAGACTGGCATTGGTGTTAAGATTGATGATGCCTTTTGCTGTTCTTTGACGAATTATTTTTATCGCTTCTTCGAGCAAATCGCCAACTAACAGCGGTTCTCCCTTGCAGCCGGACAACCGTATTTGAAAACGCAATTTTCGATTAAGTGTTCGACCAAACGATTACCGGAAAAATTTTTCGCCATTTTCAACGCCGCTTTCTCAATGGCATCCAAATCAACGTGGCGAAAATCCTGTCGTTCGTCGGGATCGATTCGGGTTCCGGATACAAAAAAAATCCCGTCTTTCCAGCCTACTGCAGTGTAGGCATACAATGGCAGGCGCGGTGCATTCTCTTTTTTCAGAAAACCTGCGCGATGAAATTGAACATAAGCCGGAGCCATGAAAGCCGCTGTAGCGAACACAGGTTGTCCCTGATATTCTTCCAGAGCGACAAATTCGCCGCTTTCGGGATGAAAACCGATGGGAGTCCTTTCCGGCAACTGAAAAAGATCACTGCCTTCAGGAAGGGGAATCAAATCGTCAGCTTCTGGCAGTTGAAACTGATTTAGCGACATGCCCGTCATGCGCAATTCGGGAATTTCAAAAAGATTTCCCTCTTCATCGCTGACGACGAGATAGGGGAGATGTGTCCAATTGCTTTTTTTCATAAATTTGCCAAATTTAAAACCTTTTTTGCACTCAGGGAATCTAATGTAATGAATTTATCAATAAAAATCAACGTCTAACTAACCCAAAACTCGAAACTAAAAACTCGTAACTCGAAACACAAAACCCGTAACTTAAAATTGAGGTGCTTTATGAATCAAAAAAAATCTAAAAAGCTGAGTCTGGTATTGTTTTCAGCGCTTTTATTGCTGCTGACAGTGGTCTTCTCAGCTCAGGCAGATGAAGGAATGTGGAC
>NATN01000247.1 GCA_002085355.1 Candidatus Zhuqueibacterota bacterium 4484_87
TGCCTGCCGGCTTCGGATTTCCGAGCGGACTTTCAATTGTCGCCGGCGCTTTGATTTTCCTGGCTATTTTGTTTACGTTGGGCAGGAGAATTGACAGCCGCGATGAAATGTTAAATTAAAATATTGTCAAGGCTGTTCATGGTTTTACAGGAAACTTCATTGTAATTAATCAGTTAAATTAAAGATGCAAAAAGTTTGCTAAACGACCGGATAAGTCTTTAATTTTGGAGCAATAATGAAAATAAATCGTGGTCTGTTGTATTTATTTGCTGTTGGGCTTTTCTTTTCATGCGCTGCACCGCAGAAATTTTCACAGAAGAATGAACAAGCAGCCCTTGGCAAAGGTCAGCCATTTAATCCACGCGCCGTTCAATATTTCATTCGCGGTACCGTGGCTAATATGCTCAATGATACGGAATCCGCGCTGATCAATTTTCAGCAGGCGCTGTTGTACGATTCCACGTCAGTAACGATTTACAAAAATATGGCGGATCAGTATTTGGGGATGAAAGAATTCGACAGCGCGCGCCGCGTTTTGGAGCAGGCAGCAGCGCGTTTTCCCAATGATATCGAAGTGCATTATACGTTGGCATCGATTTACTATTCCCAGCATAATTTGGAGGCTGCTGAACGTCAATATGAGAAAATTCTCGAGCTCGCGCCGGATGAATTTGATGCACGGAATTATTTGATCACTCTTTACCTGACAGAGAAAAAACTCCAGCAAGTGGCGCAGCAATACGAGCTCATTTACGAAATGGGGCATGACAATCCAACTTTGACACATGCCTTGAAGAGTTGCGCGATATTTATATTAGTCGCCAACAGTGGCATCAAGCCATTGAATTGATAAAATCTGCCATTGCTAACGATTCGACAAAGATCGGAAATTATCTTCGC
The DNA here is from genome assembly GCA_002085355.1 of Candidatus Zhuqueibacterota bacterium 4484_87. Classification (GTDB taxonomy): domain Bacteria; phylum Zhuqueibacterota; class Zhuqueibacteria; order Thermofontimicrobiales; family Thermofontimicrobiaceae; genus 4484-87. The sequence continues at coordinate 901 of NATN01000247.1, forward strand.
CTTGGCGATTTATATTTGCAGAAACATGACACAACACAGGCATTAGCAACTTTCAATCAGGCGATTGAACAGTTCCCCGAAGATTTTCGCAGTCACTTTGCTGTAGGGCGGATATATTTTCAGGCGCAAAAGTGGGATCAGGCAGTGCCATTTTTGAAAAAAAGCATTGAATTGAACCCGGATTTTCAATTTAGGAAAAAGATGTCCGAGAAAGCCGTTGCTGCTGATTCAACCAATGGCGCGTATCTTGACACGTTGGGGTGGATTTATTTTCGATTAGGAAACTATCAACTCGCGCACAAATATATTGAGCGCGCAGCGAATTTTCGTGACAGCTCCGCTGAAGTCTGGGAGCATTTAGGGGATGTGTACGAAAAGTTGAACGACATGGAAAAAGCAAAAGAATCCTGGCGCAAAGCATTAGACCTGGAAGCTTCGCGGAGTCATTTGATTGATAAGATTGGTGGCAAATGAAAAAGAAGAAAAATTTAAATTCAGGTAAATGGTTTTTTATAATTTCAATTCTGCTGTTTGCCGGATGTGCGGGATCATTGTCAACTTCCAAACCGGATCTGAGCACCATGTCCATCGCGAAGATCAGGCATCGCGTGGAGCAAAATTATCTCAGATTTCAGACTGCTAAAGCCAAAGCAAAAATCAGTCTGGAATCACCACAGTTGAGTTTCACTGCTAATTCCGCGATTCGCATCAAAATGCCGGATTCTCTTTTGATTCAACTCAATTCCGGCCTTGGGTTTGGTGTGGGCTCGATTTTTGTTGACCGCAATCGAGTGGAGATTTACAGCTCAATGGAGAATGCACTCTTTGTCGGCCATCCGGACAGCATGAATTTTCGACGCTTTTTGATGGTTAATGTATCATTTGATAAATTGCTACAAGCATTTTCCGGCATTCATCTGATTGAACAACACGAACGGGAAATGTTGCAAATTGACGAAAACAGTTATCTGGTTATTGGCAGCAAAAATGGTTATACGCTGAAATACTGGATTCATCCGCAGCGATTCGTCGTTCAAAAATATCAACTATTGGATAATAACGGCAAAGTGTTTGTGGAGTTCAAGTACGATCAATTTGTCAAATCGCATGATGTGTATTTACCAAAAACGGTTCGCATCTCGCAACCGGCGCAAAAATCGCGGCTGACGATTGTGTTCACAACTGTGAAGGTGAATACGAAAATGCGTCCGGAAGATTTTCAGATTCGAACACCCAAAAATGTTGAACGCGTAATCTTATAATGAAAAATTTTCTTGGATGAAAGGGAAGAGACTGTGGCTCGTCCTCAAACTTCGCAAAAAAACTCCCCACAAAAAGTTGATTTGTCCGTTGTCATTCCGCTTTATAATGAAGCAGAATCTTTGCCCGAATTGTATCAGCGCTTGACTGATGTTTTGCAAGAGGAAAACATCCACTACGAATTGCTTTTCATCGACGACGGCTCTCGGGACGGTTCTTTTGATGTGCTGGAGAAATTGCATCAAAAAGACAGCCGCGTTCGCGTGGTACAGTTCAGAAAAAATTTTGGCAAATCAGCGGCCTTGGCGTGTGGTTTTCATGAATCCAAGGGAGAAATAGTCATCACAATGGACGCTGACTTGCAGGATGATCCAGATGAAATACCTGATCTGATTGCCGAAATCAATGAGGGCTACGATCTGGTTTCCGGCTGGAAGAAAAAACGCTACGACCCATTCATCAAGCGCAACACTTCAAAAATCTACAATTTGGTGACGAGCTGGGTTTCCGGCATTCGGCTTCACGATTTTAATTGCGGTTTGAAAGCCTACCGCAGCGATGTAGTGAAAACCATTGAAGTGTACGGACAGTTGCATCGTTTCATTCCGGTACTGGCGCACTGGCAGGGCTTTCGCGTCACAGAAATGGTTGTCAAACACCATCCGCGGAAATATGGGAAGACGAAATTTGGCGCGTTCCGTTTCGTTGCCGGTATGTTGGATTTGTTCACAGTAGTTTTTTTGAACAAGTTCAAAAAAAGGCCACTCCATCTTTTTGGCACTTTCGGATTGATCACATTGATCCTCGGCGTGATTTTAAATATTTATCTCGCTTACCAACGCATCTTTTTCCAAAAATATTTGAGTAACAGGCCATTGTTATTTCTGGCAGTGTTGTTGGTGATTGTCGGAATTCAGTTTATTTCCATGGGACTTCTCGGTGAAATGATCACAGAAACGCAGAAGCGGAAGAATGACTATTCGGTGAAAAATATTTTGGGATAATAATGGAATTTAAAGATGTGGTACGTTTTAAAGTGTGCTACATTTATCATCTTTTCAAAAGATTCTTTTTTCTAATTGATAAAACTTTGCTTATCAAAAAAATCAGGGGAATTTTATGAAAGTAAATCAAGACTGCCGCTATTTCCGCGGCGATATCCCTTGCCCTTACCACAAATCAGAAGGCGTTGAATGCGCTGATTGTTCTTATTATGATCCGATTAAAGAAAAAATTCTCATCATCAAATTGGGAGCTGCCGGCGATGTGATTCGAACAACGCCGATTTTACGCCGGCTGAAGAAGGAATTTCCCAATGCGCACATTACCTGGCTCACTCATTCTCCGGAATTGGTGCCAGCGGACTGGGTCGATGAAATTTTTCCTTTTGATCTGGCCCACAGTTTACTTTTGCAAGCCGGAGCATTTGATATTGTTTACAATTTGGATAAAGACTTTGAGGCGTGCGCTTTAGCTGATTTGATCAGCGCCCATGAGAAAAAAGGGTTTATTCTTAATTCGGATAACAATAAGTGTAAACCGGCGGACAAAGCCGCAGAACACAAGTTTTTAACAGGAGTGTTTGACTCGCTGAATAAACAGAATAAAAAAAGCTATCCCGAAGAAATTTTTGAAATTTGCGATTTTGAATTTTCTGGCGAAAAGTATATCCTGAACAATTTTTCTGAATATGCAGCAGAATGGAAGATAAAAGAAAAAAAGCCTCTGATCGGACTGAATACTGGCTGCGGGGGGCGTTGGACTTCGCGACTGTGGCCTGAAGAATATTGGGTTGAGTTAGCGAAAAGATTGAAAAAAGATGGCAAGGGGGTCTTGCTTTTAGGCGGCCCTGATGAACATGAGAAGAACAAAAGAATTGCCCGGAAAAGCGGTGCCAGCTATTTAGGACATTTCCCGTTGCGGAAATTCATCAATCTGGTTGATCAGTGTGATTTAGTCGTAACTGCGGTGACCATGGCTATGCACATTACCATCGGACTGAATAAAAAAATAGTCCTGTTCAATAATATTTTCAATAAGCACGAGTTTGAACTTTATGGGCTGGGTGAAATTCTGGAGCCCGAAATGGAGTGCGATTGTTACTTTTCTCCTACCTGTCCGGATGAATGCATGAGATCTTTACGCGTGGACACGGTTTTTGAGACGTGTACGCGGTTATTGGGGGAGTAGTATGAAAATTGTGATGATCGGGACGGCGTACCCCATGCGTGGCGGCATCGCGCATTACATTGCACGGTTGTATAAAAAATTTATTCAGCGGGGCCATGACGTCAAAATTATTTCTTTTAAACGCCAGTACCCGTCAATTTTTTTCCCCGGAAAAACTCAACAGGACTTGAGCCAGGAAGTTGAAGTTTTGCCCAGCGAGCCTATTTTGGATTCCATTGGGCCTTTTTCATGGTTACGCGCCTTCTGGCGCATTTATCGTTATCAGCCGGATTTGATCGTTTTTAAATATTGGATGCCTTTTTTTGCTCCCTGCTACGCGGCGGTTTCATTTTTAACGCGATTGTTCACCAAAACGAAAATCCTCTACATTTGCGACAACATCGTTCCGCACGAAAGTAATCCGTTGGATAAATTTCTCACGCGGCTTGGCCTGTGGAATGTGCACTATTTTATTGTCATGTCCAAAACTGTGCTAAAATCATTGCTGGCGTTCAAGCCCGATGCAAATTTTCGGGAAGCGCCGCATCCGGTTTATGATAATTTTCAAATTAATTATGATCAAAAAACTGCGCGGGAAGAATTGGGATTCGCGTTTGAGGATCGTGTGTTGCTATTTTTTGGTTATGTGCGCCAGTACAAAGGCCTGCATATTTTAATTCAAGCAATGTCACACATTTTGGAAAAAATGAAGGTCAAGTTGCTTGTCGCCGGCGAATTTTATGATGATAAGAAAAAATATACTGATTTAATTGATGAACAAGACTTAAAAGACGCTATTTTTATTTTTGATGATTACATTCCCAATGAAAAAGTGGGTATGTTTTACGCGGCAGCGGATGTTGTCGTCTTGCCGTACATTTCTGCAACCCAGAGCGGGATCATTCAGATCGCTTATCACTATGACAAACCAGTTATCACGACAAATGTCGGCGGATTGCCTGAAGTAACGGAGGAAGGCAAAACCGGTTACGTTGTTCCGGCGGAGAATCCAG
>NATN01000037.1 GCA_002085355.1 Candidatus Zhuqueibacterota bacterium 4484_87
CCAACGTATGGCATCGGCATTTTACAAAAAATGAGCGATGTTTACATGAACGATAAAGAGGAATATCGAAACGCCATTGCTGTTTATTCCAAATTACTGAAACTGTATCCACGGATGGAAGAAGCTCCTGCTGTCCATGAAAAAATTGTTGATTGCTACAGGTTGCTCGGAGATAATCGTCTGGCGTATTTGTCGCGCGATCAGTTGTTCAATCTGTATCGGCCTGGCAGTCCCTGGTGGGCACGCCAGAAAAATGAGAATGTGCGCGAAAAAGCCTACGCGATAACTGAACGCGCTTTACGTGATAATATTAGCTTACTTTTTGCCCAGGCTGAAGAGGCTAATGATCGCGGACTGTATTTGGCTGCTGTGAATGATTGCAAAAAGTATTTGAAAAATTTCCCCACAGACAGTAACGCAGCGCGCATTCACTGGAATATGGCGTTGACACTGGATACAAAGCTCAAACAGTACGATGATGCTTTTGAAGAATATATGAAAATTTGTGATTTATACTGGGATTCAAAATATCAACTTTATGCCGCGGAAAATGCTATTGCGTTAGGCAGAGACGCTGTGGAGATAGATACGACGCGGAAAAAAATTCAGTTTGAAAAAAATGATCAGCTCAATGTTAAAGAAATTACTGGAAATGTGCTGTCGGAATTTCATTATAATCGCATTGAACTGACGCCGAGCGAAAAAAAGTTAATACGTGCATATAATAATTATATCAAACTTTTTCCGCATGACAAGAGCACAGTGAAAATTCTGAACAATGCCGGTGCGCTTTATTTTAATAACAACATGTTTGGTGAAGCACTCAAATATTTCAATACTATTGTTAAGCACTTTCCTGATGACGAGAGAATTTTCGAAATTAAATATCAAATTTTAGAGAGCTATTTTGGCAAAGGTGACTATCGCAGTGCGGAAATTGTCGCTGAGAAAATCAAGAACGATCCCCAGGCACCGCCGGAATTAATAGCGAAAGCAAAACGGAGGTTAGCAGAGTCAATATTCCTTGCTGCAAAAGTTTTCGCGGCTAATGACGATCATCTGCAAGCGGGAAATGAATTTTTGCGTGTTGCTCAAGAAGTGCCAGACGCGCCGTTTGTTGATTTAAGTTTGTTCAATGCCGCTGTGGAATATGACAAAGCGCGCGAGTATGGACGAGCTGTGGAAACCTATTCCTTTCTCGTGGAGACGCGAAAAAATTCCAAATATTTGTTGGAAGCGATGAATAATCTTGCCATCGACTATGGCGAAATTCATGAATTTAAAAATGCCGCTTTGACTTATGAACGCTTATCCAGAGTTGCGGAGGATTCTTCGCAAGTTCACGATGCGCTGTTTAATTCAAGCTTGTTTTTTGTCAAAGCAGAGGACTGGGAAAATGCGATTCGGGTCAATCTTGACTTTGTGAATAAGTTTCCAAATTCTGATGATGCGGATGATCTGTTTTTTGATATTGCCAATTACTATTTGAAGCTGGACAAATTTGAAGAGGCAAATAAAATTTACGGTGACTATGCGGACAAATTTCCCACATCTCCGCGCGTAGTGGAAAGCTACTATCGTCGCGGTCGCTATTTTGAAGATAAAAATAATTTGGATGATGCTCTTGCGGAATATGCCAAAGCTGTGGACAAAAATGCGGAATTGAAAAAGGCCAAGTTGGAGCCCAATGACTATTTTGCCGCTGAGGCACTGTCTCGCGCCACGAAAATTAAATACAGCGAATTTCGTAAAATTGAATTTGAGCTGCCAGTGGCAAACATGGAGAAAAACCGGCTCAAAAAAAGAGACCTGTTGATAGAAATAGTGGACGGATTCACCAAGGTTGCATCTTACGGGACGATTCATTTGTACGAGGCGACTTACGACATCGGAAAAGCGTACGAAGAATTTGCTGACACTTGGGTGCGGCAGGAAATCCCGCCGATGGATTTGACGCAATTGGTGGTGACGAAAAAACAAATCAATGAAGCTGCTGTTGAGCTTTATCAGCGGGCGGAAAAATCTTACAAGCAGTCAATTAAAATTTTACGCAAATTAGCGGATAAATATGAAAAATCTCTGTTAAGCGCGGATACGACACAGGCGAGAGCGACCGTTTCAAAAAAATACGTGCACAGCGACAGTACGCTTTATACTGCGCGGCGCTGGATTGATCGCTGCGAAGAACAGCTTTCAAAAGTTGCCTACGATATGGCAGAATTGCACTTGGCTACCATACAGGATCTGTTGCATGCACCAGTCCCGAGAGGCTTGAGTCAGGTGGAGCGCATGGAATATAACCGTCAGGTGCTGGAGCGCGCAGTGGAACCGCTGGTGCGAGCTGCTGTGGAAGAGCATATCCGAAATATTCAGGAAGCCTGGGATTTGGGCATTGAAAATCAATGGGTGAAATCATCCCGGTTGAAAGTAATTCAGACGAACAATCTTATGGCAGACCAGTACCGAAAGCTGGCATTTATGGCGCTGGATCTTCATGGCGACAATGTTGCCGTATTGAAAAAATTGGTAGCAGAAGGTGGAATGACCGAGGACGGGTTTGATTTGATCGGACTTTCGGATCAACAGGCTGGCTTGCTTGATTTTTCGAAAGAATTTATTTTGCGGGCAACGGACTATTATCGCCAGACGCTGGATATTGTGAATGAAATTAAAATCAACGATCCGAGCGTTTTGCTCACCGAAGAAAATATTGTGAAGCAGGCTTATCTATTTGCCGGGGAAAGTGATTCGCTGGCTAAAATTGATTATGCGAACAAGAAAATTTATGAAAAGTTGTCACGGGAAACAAATGAGCCGAAATATGAAGATGCACTATTTACTTTTGAAGATAATTATTTTTCCTTGAAAGAAAATGCGGTCAGCGTTCTGGAATCAACGCGCGAATTGGCTGCCAAATTGGAAATAAACAATCGCTGGCTGCCCCGCATTAACCTGGCACTCGTAAGTTTAAACCCGGAAAAATTCAAAGATCTGCTCGGACTTACCATGGATAGCCATGTGGAGTATTCCGATTCTGCCTGGCTGGCATCATGTGAATTTGTCAAAAACTGGCTGGAGTATGATTTTACAGAAAATCAGTACCGGAATTCAGAGATGATCTCTGATGCAGCAAATAAAGCAAAAGCCATCTGGCTCACAAAATTGGACACGGTCGGTTTTTCTCTGGATACGACCCTTGTTCCTGTGGGCGATTCGTTGACGTTTGCTTTTGCAGACGATTCCACGGTTTTAAATTTATCATTTCCTGACACGTTGTTTTCTGATTCCTCCGAATCACAGAAACAATTCAAAAAACAGGTGAATAAAACGCCAAAGTTGGCGCAGGTCTTTTGCCGCCGGGTTTATTTCAGAAAACATTTTACCGTTACAGGCTTGCCGGTTGCCGTGGAAATTGAGATGAAAGTGGACGATTCGTTCAATCTTTTTCTCAATGGGGAATATATTTCAGGTGTGATTCGTCAGGATAGCGCCATGGTGAGCCGGGGACATTACATCTTAAGCGATGGTTTAAAAGCGGGCGATAATGTGTTGGCTGTGGAAGGTATCGATTCCGATCACACCGGCCAGGGGTTGATCGCAACAATGATAATAAAATGCCTGCCGGATTGGGAGAAAAAGCGGCAGCAGATTTTGTATGAGACAAGCGACGAAAAAATAAAAGAGAATCTAAACACTGACAAATATATTATTTTGTATTAAAGTCGAATCTTGAGTGCAGAAGCATAGCTTCTTGTTTTTGTAAAAAGAGCAATTAATGAGGTGCGGAATGAAAGTTTTTCATTTATTCATCGCGTTTATCTTCAGCGTGGTTGTGTTGATGTTTTTTAGCATCCAGGCGCTGGCGCAAGACGGGAATTCAAAAGCGAAAAATACATCTGCGGCTGATTCCAGCAGTGTCGCTCCTGTAGTGCAGTTGGAGGGCGACATCGTCTTGGAAGACATCAACATTGAGGCGGTTATTGAGAAACCGCGCGTTTCCATTGTTCCCAAACGGATGAATCCGGAATTTGGCGAATTGGAATTTGTCGATCGTTCTTTTGACCATGAACTGAAAAGTTTTCCCCAAAAGGCATTGGTGAAAGACGACCGTTTATTCAAGCCGCAAAGGGTGAACAAAATAGTCAATAAAATTATAGCCCAAAAAAATAATAAAGATAAGACAAAAAAAACAAAAAATAACTAATAGAATTAATGCCAAAACGCGAGGAGGTTTCTGATGGCTGACATTTTAAAAAATTTCAGCACAAACTCAACGGGGTGGTTTTTCATGTGGGCATTGTTGCTGGCTGCCGTTTTTGTAGTAGCCATCGCCATCGAACGTATTTATTACGTCATGGTACGGTCGAATATTGATGCTCAAAAATTCATGGATGAAATTAAAAAACAGGTACGGGCGGGCGATTACAAAAAAGCGATTGCGCTGTGCCAGTCAGCGAAGAATAAAGCATTGCCGCAAGTGGTTCTCGCTGGATTGAAAAAAGTGGGTTCAGCAGAAACGATTGAATTTCGCGCCATTCAGAATTCAGTTGATGAAGGGACTCTGGAAGTGATTCCCAAGCTAAGAGAGCGCACCAGTTATCTGTCAATGCTTGCTAATGTATCCACATTGCTCGGCTTGATGGGAACAATTTACGGATTGATTGCCGCTTTTAAATCGGTCTCTGCGCCGGGGATTGATGCGGCGGAAAAATCGCGCATGTTGGCTGCGGGAATTTCCGTTGCTATGAATACAACGTTAACCGGACTTACTATTGCTGTGCCGGCTATCTTGTTGTACACATTTATTCATAACAAAACTGACAAAATCATTGACGAAATTGATGAGCACACGGTAAAGTTGATTAACTTAATTACAGGGAATCAATAAAAATGGCATTTAAACCGTCAAAACGAAGCAGCCGCACTTTTGAGCAAGTGCAGCTCGACATGACTCCTGTGATGAATCTGATGGTTGTCTTGATCCCGTTGCTCCTTACGTCTGCGACATTCGTCAAAATTGGCGTGATTGATTTAAATTTGCCGCCGACTGTCGGCGCTAATGCTGCTCAAATGGCAGCGCCAAAAGAGTCGGAAAAAAACCTTGATCTCGCTGTGACGATCACTGAAGAGGGGTTTTACATTTCCAGCTCTCTAGAAGTATTAAAAGGGAATGAGAAGGGCGCCCCGACAATTCCGGTGAGAGAGGACGGGAGCTATGATTTTAAGAAATTATCTGAAAAATTGTACGAGATAAAAAAGAAGGCAAAAGGTCAATTTTCAGACACTGAGAGTATTGTCATCCAGGCGAATCCGGATATTCCGTATCAACTGTTGGTTAGCACAATGGATGCAAGCAGGGATATTTCTGTCAATCATCGGAAGATGACTTTATTCCCGGAGGTGTCCTTGGCGGCCGGAGTCATTTAACAAATTACAGATGGAGTGAGATAAATGGCGTTTATACCATCTCGAAGAAAAAAACACGATACCGATCCAGGTAAAGTGCGCCTGAATTTGACATCAATGATGGACATGTTTACCATCATTTTAGTTTTTCTGCTTAAAACGTATTCGACAGAAGGAATGTTGATTCATCCGTCAAAATTGTTGACGCTTCCGAGTTCATCAATAGAAAAATCGCCTGAAGTTGGCTTGGATTTGATTGTTTCCAAGCAGTCGGTGGTGGTGAATCATGAGGAAGTGGCAAAAGTGAATGACGTACTCAATCAGCAGGGGTTAATCGTGCCGAATTTACTGAATACGTTGCAGGTTTACGCCAGAGAAGCCAAACGCATGGAAGAGCTTTACGGAACGAAATTTTCTGGCAAAGTCACAATTCAGGCGGATAAAGATATTCCGTATAAATTACTGGTGAAAATAATGGCAACATGCGGACGGGCGGATTATCCGAATATGAGGCTTGTCGTTTATAAAAACGAAGAGGGATAATGCGCTGTTTTGCGCCGAAATCTTGAAATTATTGAATAAACCATTTTGGGGTAAAAGTGGAAGGACATTTTGATAATAGTACTGATCAAGGTGGTTCTTTGTCTGAAGGCGGTTTGGAAAAATACGATACTATTATTTATGTCGATTTTCCCAAAAAATATAAACGGCGATGGATTGACAGTTTCGACAAACGGTTCGTTGCTATTTGGCTAATCACTTTTTTTGTTCAGGTGTCGCTGACTTACTATTTTACAAAGAAATTTATTGCTGAACGAGTTAAACCTGCTGAAATTCAGCAAATTCAACAGCAATTTGCCCGACTTGTATTAAAAAAAGAAGTCAAAGAAAAGCCGGTTCAAAAGAAAAAGTCAGCGTTGATCACACCTGAAGAAACAACCGAAGAAAATGAGAATATGCCAGCCGAGTCTCAGACTGCCAGCGCGTCAGGGAACGAGGCAACGGCAGCGCCTGCGGAAAGAAATGAACGACAATCAGGCACAAGCACGGATAATGCTGTGACAGAACAAGTTGCGCGAGGTGAAAATCCTTATCATGTACCGGTTGGCCGGGGGCATCGCACGCCGCAACATGAATCATTCAGAATTATTTCCAAAAATGTCGCTGATAAAGGCATTTTGGGCTTTTTAGGAAGCACGTCCGAAAAAGCGACGGGCAAAGCGGTGAGAGATATTTTGAATGATGCTGACAAGGTGCAGGGAAAATTTGAGCAAACTTTGGGCGATGTCGGTTCGATTAACCATGGAAAAAGTGCAGCAGAGGAAATGGCGCAGCGGGAGCAGCGCGTTCGCCGTCAGGAAACAACGGCTGATGATGCGGACATAAGAAAGTTGATTGCCGACCGGCAACAAGTCGCATCTGCCAATGTGAGCAGGCAAAAAACATACGAAAAGCAGCGCCAGACCACGGTAAAACAAAAAGAGCCGCAGCTTGTAGGCCACAGGAACCCGGACGACATCTCCGCTATTGTGAGCAAACATAACGCGGCGATTCAGGCGTGTTATCAACGGGAATTGCGGCGCAATCCTGATTTGAAGGGAAAAATAGTTGTACGTTTCACCATAGCTGCCAGTGGAGCCGTTACGCATGTTGAGCTTGTTTCCTCGACACTGAATAATGGTCGTGTGGAGCGGTGCGTGCTGAGCCGGATTCGTCGCTGGGATGATTTCGGCGTCATTGACGCATCGTTGGGAGATACAACATTCCGGCAGGTTTATACTTTCGGCTATTGATCGGAAAAAATACAAAATTTAAAAAAAGTCGTCTTGTATGCCAGACGGCTTTTTTTTGTCCGGTATGAAAGGCTAATTTGAATTTAATGTTTAAATTTTTATCGAATTAAAAAACGAAGACGGTGTTCAGTAATTTGTAAAAATCAATCAACCAATTTCTCTCTCCGCGGGATGAAATCTAACCCTTCAACTCATTACTTTCCAAAATTTTTCATAAACATTCATTAAACTCCATTTGTCTGTTGCTTTTATCAAATATTTTGCTTAAATTAAAGTTTGAAAATTTGAGTTGTGAATATTGATTGAGGGCTTTTAAATTGGAGAAAATTGCGATTAAAGCCAGGACACATACGTGTGGCGAATTACGTGCCGAGCATGATGGACTGACTGTTACGCTCACCGGTTGGGTTGATTCCAGACGTGACCATGGTAGCTTGATTTTTGTTGTGTTGCGGGATGTTTATGGCATCTCTCAGGTTGTATTTGATCCTTCGGAAGACAAACAGGTGTATGAATCTGCCAGGGAATTGAAAAACGAATATGTGATCAAATTGACCGGAAAAGTCCGCCGCCGTCCCGAGGGAATGGTGAATCCGAATATGGCGACGGGCGAGATTGAGGTTGTGGCACAAGATGTTAAGATTTTGAACCGAGCGGATGTGCCCCCCTTTCCTATTGTGGATGATGTGGATGCTTCGGAGGAGTTGCGGTTTCGCTATCGTTATCTGGATTTGCGCAGACCCGAATTGCAGAAAAATATCGTGCTTCGTCATCGTGCTGCACAAACTGTACGCCGTTATCTTGACGGCCAGGGATTTTTTGAAATTGAAACGCCATTTTTAATGCGCAGCACCCCTGAAGGCGCGCGGGACTATCTGGTGCCGAGCCGCATACACAAAGGTAAATTCTACGCCTTACCGCAGTCGCCGCAGACTTACAAGCAGATTCTGATGATCGCCGGATATGACCGTTATTTTCAAATTGTGAAATGTTTCCGCGATGAAGATTTACGCGCAGAACGACAACCTGAGTTCACGCAGATTGATATGGAAATGTCCTTTGTGGAAGAAGAAGATATCTTTCGCATTGCTGAAGGTCTGATGCGGACTCTGTTCGACGAAGTGATCGGCATGTCACTGCAAACGCCGTTTCCGATAATTTCTTTTGACGAGGCCATGCAACGATTCGGCACCGATAAACCGGACGTGCGTTTCGGAATGGAAATTTCAGACGTCAGCGAATTTGTCAGGTCCAGTGAGTTTAAAGTTTTTTCCTCTACCGTGGCTGGCGGCGGCATTGTCGCCGGAATAAATTTGAAGGGCGGCGCCGGATATTCGCGCAAGCAGGTGGACGGATTAAACCAATTTGTCATCGACCTTGGCGGCAAAGGAGTTCTGACTGCAAAAGTTAAAGAAGACAGTTGGGATTCTTCCATTCGAAAGTTTTTAACGGATGCAATGATTTCCGGTATCAATGAGAAGTTGGCTGCGGAAGCAGGCGATTTGCTCATTTTAATCGCCGGAGAAAAAATGCAAACATTGACAAATCTTGGCAAATTAAGGAATAAATTAGCCCGAGACGAAAATTTAATTTCAAAAGAGGAATTCAAGCCGTTGTGGGTGACAGAGTTTCCTCTGCTGGAGTTTGACGAAGAGGAACAGCGTTACGTGGCGATGCACCATCCTTTTACCAGCCCGCGCGAAGAAGATCTGGCCTTGTTTGATTCTTCGCCTGGTAAAGTAAAAGCCCGGGCTTACGACCTGGTTTTGAATGGCTACGAGATCGCCGGTGGTAGTATCAGAAATCATCGGCTGGACATACAGATGAAGGTGTTTAACTTATTGAAAATAGATGATAAAGAGGCAAGAGAAAAGTTTGGATTTTTGCTGGACGGATTGCGCTTTGGCGCGCCACCGCATGGAGGGATTGCGTTTGGATTTGATCGTCTGCTAATGCTGTTGGCGGGTGAAAATTCGATCCGGAACGTCATCGCATTCCCGAAGACAACCAGCGCGCTTTCGCTTATGGATAATGCGCCGGCGGAAGTTTCCGAGAAGCAACTTAAGGAATTGGGGCTAAAAATCATTGCATCTTTGTAATAAAAAAAGATGCCTGATTTATTTTTTACTTGACAATTACTATTTTTTTTGTTATTATTAAATGACTTATTAGGTTACAAATTTTTAATCGTTAGCGGAATTCAAAATCAGTTGATTCAAAACTAGAATAGTTTCACTAATCAAATACGAATTTAACATCGGAAGGAGGTGTAAGTTGATGCGCAAAACAATTAGGACGTTACTAATTGTCACGTCTATCTTTGCCCTGCTGCTATCTGTTTTTCTAACCGGCTGTACTCGTCATCCCAATGAGAAACAGTGTCAGGCATACGAGGAGCAGGTAAAGGCGACTGATGCTGCTGAACAGGCTTTGCAAGACAAGAAACAGGAAAAAGCTACGGTTGAACAGCAGCTTAATGATGCAAAGCAGAAGCTCGAGGAAGTGAAGAGCGAAAAATCCACAATTCAATCAAAATTAGGCGGAATGTAATTTGCAAAATCACTCATTAACTCATAGAACCTGGAGGACAAAAATGAGAAGTATCATAAAAATTGCATCCGTTTTCGCTCTGATTCTTACCTTGACTCTGTCGGTCGCTGCTTTTGCGCAATCCTGCCGCGAATGGACGATGGATGAGTACAACGCCAAAATGGCAGATTTGCAAAAGCGCGAAGCAGATGCGAAAGCGGAAATGGCTACACTGGACAAAGAAATTGCCACTCTCAAAGATGAAATTGCCACTGCAGAAAAAGCTACGGCGGATGAATGGCAGGCTATTTACACATTACTGGGCACAGACGAAGCCGGCGTAAATCAATTCGGTTCTGATCTGGGTGCTTTGGAAGCCAAAGTCGATGAGCTTTCCGGCTTGACTCCGGAAGAACTTTTCCAGAGAAGAAAAGAAATTGATCAGTTAGAAGAGCAATTGAATGGCTATAAAGGCAACAATATCGCTCTTTTGAGCAGCATGCAGGATAAAATTGCCGTGATCGAAGGCAAGATTTCTCAGCTTCGTGCCAGCTTGCCCAAAGCGGTTTACGATGAATACACTGTTGTCAAAGGCGATTATCTGTGGAAGATTGCCGGTAAAGAAGACATTTACAGTGATCCTTATCAGTGGATTCGTATTTATACCTACAATCGTGATCAAATTAAAGATCCTGATATGATTTATCCGGAACAGATTTTCAAGATTCAGCGCGGCGTGGGCGCCAACGAATATCTGGTTGTCAAAGGCGATTTTCTGTACAAGATCGCTGGCAAAGCCGAGATTTTCAACGATCCCACCAAATGGACGAAAATCTACGAAGCAAATAGTACTGTGATTAAAGATAAAAATGAAATTTATCCGCATCAAGTGCTGATTATTCCTGAATAGTAGTATATTTGCGCAGGGTAAATACCTGTCACTTTAAGCTACATGATTGCGAACAGAGCTCCTGGTTAATAATTTTTTAATTTGCCAGGAGCTTTTTTATTTGGAATATAGTGAGAACTTTATTATATTTGAGGTGTTTGTCAAAAAAATGTGAGCGAATGACCAGTTTAAAGCTGAAGCCCATAGAATTTTTGTGATTCAGTTATCAGCTTTCATTCGTCAGGTGCCTTTTATATTTCGTGGTGAATTGAAAAAAGCCGTTAGGAGCTAATTGCAAGGAGTTAAAATTTTTTCAATGGGAGAAGGTCAAGTTAAAAAGAAAATTTCTCTGAGCGGAATCGATCAATTGAAATTGTACGGATTGAACGATAAAAATTTGAAAGAAATCGAACGCCATTTTGATCAGGCACAAGTCATTGCCCGTGGCGGTGATTTGACGTTGATTGGTGAGAAAACTGAAGTTGAATTATTGGAAAAAATTGTTGGTGAATTAATTACAATTTTGGAACGTACAGATAATGTGACTGATGATGACGTGCAAACAGTCATTCAAGTTTTGAAGTCGGGAAGAAATAAAAAATCCGGCAATGGTAATCTGGACGAAGCTATTGTTTTCACAAAGGACGGTAGTATCAAGCCGCGGACATCTGGCCAGAAAATTTATTATGAATCTACCACAAAAAATGATATTGTCTTTGTGATTGGGCCGGCAGGAACCGGAAAAACCTATCTTGCAGTGGCTATTGCTCTGTCGCATTTGCGGGATAAAAAAGTTGAAAAAATAGTTCTGGCGCGCCCGGCAGTGGAAGCCGGCGAAAGCCTGGGATATCTGCCCGGTGATTTGCGGGAAAAAGTCGAACCCTATTTGAAGCCGCTTTACGACGCGCTTTTTGACATGGTGATTCCCGCAAAACTGAAAAAATTTACAGAAAACGGAACCATTGAGATTGTGCCGCTGGCGTATATGCGCGGCCGCACATTGAATAATGCGTTTGTCATTTTAGATGAAGCTCAAAATACGAATCCCAATCAGATGAAGATGTTTTTGACGAGATTGGGAATGAACTCCAAAGCAATTATCACTGGTGATATTACCCAAATTGATTTACCGAATAAGCAGGAGTCCGGGCTGGTGCAAATTCAGGGGATTTTGCAAGGAATTGAAGGGATCGATTTTATTTACCTAACCGAGCGTGATGTTGTTCGGCATCGGTTGGTGAGGGAGATTATCAAGGCTTATGCGGAACATGCAAATAATAATTCAGCGCAATCATCGGATGAAGATGACGAGCAACTCGATGGCAGCATAAATGAGTGAGCGAGTTAATTTGATCGGAGATTTATAGTGCAATTTTCATTGAAATTTTTGACCAATCTATGGTATAAATTTTTTCCTAGTCGAACAAAGAACGGCAACAATGGACATGCGAAAAAAATAGATCGTCATGTATGGCTTATTTTAATTGGCCTTGGATTAACTATTTTAATTTCGTTCATGTTGCCTCGAGGGCGTTCTTTTAAATATTCTGATCTCAAAGAGGGTGAAGTTTATGTCGGCGATGAAATTATTGCCCCGTTCACCTTTCCCATAAATAAGTCAGAAGATGAGTACAAACGCGACGTTCGTCGTGCCGTGAGTGAAGTACTTCCCGTTTTTGACCGTAATGACAGCATTCGTGCTGTGGAGTTACGGATCGCTATTATTGGCCGATTACAGAATCAATAGTTCTGAAGAAATTTTGTCCCTTCTGCGGCAGGAGATGAAAGACGGGACATTGGTAAAATTGAAAGAAGGCGCCATCAAGATCGCGCGTGATATTACTTCTGTCGGTATCCTGGATCAGCCGAGAGAGAAGATTAAAGCAGTGGACGGGAAAATCTCCGTTGTCACAGATATTGAAGAGGTTATTTCATCTGTATCAGATTTTTACGATCCGTCACAAATCGGAGATGTGCTGTTAAACAAGCTTCGGACAGAGTTTGGCGAAGAAGATCTGAAGGTGAAAGCCGGGTATGAAATTTTACGAGTATTTCTGAAGCCAACGATCATTTTTAATCCTGATGAAACCAAAAAAATAATTGAGCAGGCAAGAAAAAATGTCCCGCTTGCAAAAGGCACTGTGTTAGCCAATGAAAGAATTATCGACCGCTATGAGCGCGTGACAAAGGATCACATTGAAAAGTTGAATTCGCTTGCTATTGAGCTGGCAGAAAGAGAGACTAATAAAAGAGGTTTGCTGAGCATCTTTCATTTCTTCAGTCGCTTTTTGCTCATCATGCTTATTTTGAGTATCTTTGTGATGTACTTGTATTTCACTCAACGCGATGTGATGAATGATTTGAATAAAATGATTTTGATCGCGTTGATTTTTCTGATAGTGAGTTTTTTAAGTTTTTACGTGAATCAATTTAATTTGTCGCCCTATCTTATGCCCGTTGCTTTGGGGGCGATGCTGTTGGCGATTTTTTTGGGTACGAAAATAGGAATAATCGGTACGATCACTCTGTCGCTGCTGGCGGGAAGCCTGCGCGGCAATGAGTTTAATATCGCCCTGATTTCCATGTTTGTTGGGGTTGTCGCGGCGCTGTCTGTGAGCCGTATCCGAAAACGCAACTGGCTCATTAACTCCATGGCGATGGTGATCGGTGCGTATCTGCTTTCTATTACTATCGTAGAAGTATTGCACTATACACCCTGGAGGAAGATATTTCACTACTGGATGTTCGGCGCCATCAATGGCTTTTTGTCTCCCCTGTTTGCGTATGGATTACAGGTGCTGTTTGAGAATATTTTTGACCTGGTAACGGATATGAAGTTGCTGGAACTGTCCGATCTGAACAGTCCTTTGCTGAGAAAAATGTCCATTCAGGCGCCAGGAACTTACCATCATAGTCTCATGGTTGGAAATTTGGCAGAAGCAGCCGCTGAGTCAATTGGGGCAAATTCGTTGCTGGCTCGAGTCGGTTCTTACTATCACGACATTGGAAAAATTGAGAAGCCGGAATATTTCATTGAAAATCAAATGAAAAATCGGAACCCACATGAGAAACTTTCTCCATCGATGAGTTGTTTAATTTTGTCTAACCATGTTCGTACCGGATTGGAGTTGGCGAAGGAACATAAATTGCCGCGGGAAATTCGCGATTTTATAGCTGAACATCACGGCACAAGCAAAATGGAATATTTTTATCAAAAAGCCCTGGAAATGGGAAACGAAGAAGAAATCGCGGAAACAAATTTTCGATACCCCGGGCCTAAACCACACACTAAAGAGACCGGCATTGTTATGCTGGCTGATGCAGTGGAAGCAACGTCGCGCACTTTAAAAGATCCGTCGGTGAGCAGAATTCGCGGGATGGTCATTGCCATTGTACAAAAGCGCTTTCAGGAGTCGGAGTTGGACGAAAGTCCTTTGACCTTGCGCGATTTGACAAAAATTACCGAGAGTTTTGAAACTGTTCTTGTGAGTACTTTTCATAGCAGAGTTGAATACCCGGATCAGGAAGAAAAACTTATTCCGGGCAAAGAAAAAAAAGAGAAGACCGTTGATGGTTGAGATCGTTTTTGATATGACTGAAGCCTCTGCACGATTTTCTGAAAGCGGAGCCCGCTCGGCGGTGGAAAAGATATTATCCGATCATGGTTTTCACGAAGGGTGGATTAATATTGTCATTTTCAATGATAAGTTGACGAGATCATTACATGCGGAATATTTCGGGAATTCAGAGACTACAGATGTCATGAGTTTTGAGTTTGATATTAATCAGAAAAATGGTTATATGGAAGGCGAAGTTTATGCCAATATTGAACAGGTGAGGCGTCAGGCAAAAGATTACGAGACTTCGCCGGAGAATGAATTAGTGCGTGTAATTTGCCATGGCGTATTGCATCTTGTGGGTTACGACGATGCCACGCCGGAACAGCGGGCTTATATGCGGGAAAAAGAAGATTTTTATTTAAAATATTATTGATAAAGGAGGATGATACTTTTTGGAAGTTGACTCGACATTTCGGGTGATTTTATTTTTTGTGCTAATTGGCTTTTCAGCATTTTTTTCAGGCTCGGAGTCAGCGTATTTTTCGTTGTCGCGGGAGTTGATCGACCGCTTGCGAGAACGCGGCACATCGGGCGCTATGCGTGTCGTGCGTCTGTTGGATCGGCCGCGACAATTGCTGGTGACTATTCTTTTCGGCAATACAATTGTAAATGTTGCTGCGGCAAGCGTGGCGACGCTGCTGACCGCTGATTTGGGCCATGCTCTCCATTTGCCTCACAGTGTCGCTATTTTAATTGAAGTCATTGTTGTTACTTTAATTTTGCTCATTTTTAGCGAACTGACACCAAAAGTCATTGCAGTGAAAAATTCCTATCAATTTGCGGAGAAAGTGTCCATCCCGTTGACTTTTTTTTATTATCTATTTTTGCCCATTACAGTTGTGCTGGATAAATTCCCTGCACTGGTTTCCGGGTTAATGGCAACGCGCGTCAAGCGTCATTTTTTATCAAAAGATGAGCTGCGGACTCTCATCGAAGTCAGTGAAGAGCATGGTGCTTTGGAAGAAGAAGAAAAGGAGATGATTCATTCGATTTTTGAATTTTCCAAAACAACCGTTAGGGAAATTATGGTACCCAGAATTGACATGGTCTGCGTGGAACGATGGGCGCCGCTGGAGGAATTAATTCAAATAATCAAAGAAAAAGGCCACACTCGGATTCCGGTTTACGAGCAGAAGATTGATAATATTGTTGGCATCATTCATGCCAAAGAATTGCTTCCGTTCATTAATCATGCTAAGAAAAAAGAGGCAGATCTGGGTAAGTTAGCGCGGCGGGCGCTTTTTGTGCCGGATACCAAGCGGATAGACGAACTGCTCAACGAATTGCAGCGTGAAAAGCAGCACATGGCAATTGTCGTGGATGAGTATGGCGGCACTGCCGGACTGATTACGCTGGAGGATGTGATTGAGGAAATTGTCGGAGAAATTCAAGATGAATATGACCAGGAAAATCCTCTTTTTGTCAAGCTGAGCGAGAATAAGTATCTTGTAAACGCAAAGATTGATCTTGATGAATTGAACGAAGAGTTGGGCATGAAACTGCCGGTGGACAAAAATTACGAAAGTCTGGGCGGTTTGATTTACGAACAAATTGGCGCGGTGCCTCACAGAAAACAGATGGTAAAATACGGTTCTTATAAATTTATAGTGGAAAAAGTTCAGAAAAATCGCATCGTTGAAGTTATTGTCATAAAAGAAAATGACAATGAAAAGGGTGAAGAGGAAAGCTGATCGATTTTTTGAGAATGCACGTTTTAAGAAAATGAATGAAATTTGGTCAGTGATAACCAGTTGTAAATATAATTGTTAAATCAAAACAAGAACATCGAGAGATACATCGGACTAATTCAAGGAGGTAGTTATGCAGCAGATGCAATTTGACTTCCGCGATATGTTTCGCGCGCCAAGATTAGCGCTAAGTCTTCAGAGAATCTGGATTCAGTTTGTCG
Organism: Candidatus Zhuqueibacterota bacterium 4484_87; assembly: GCA_002085355.1. Classification (GTDB taxonomy): domain Bacteria; phylum Zhuqueibacterota; class Zhuqueibacteria; order Thermofontimicrobiales; family Thermofontimicrobiaceae; genus 4484-87. The sequence continues at coordinate 16,147 of NATN01000037.1, forward strand.
GGCTGATAGTTGCTTTTGCCGGCTACTGGGTTCTCACTTATTTGAGTTTTGCTGTCGCTGGGATTGGAATTTCAACCGGCTGGCAAAAATATGGGTTACTCCCCTGCCTTATGGGTGAACAGGTAAATTGGATCAGCTACGTCATTTTTGCTGTTGCAGTGATTTGGTTGCTCGTGGTTTATCTTGTTACCGCTACAGCAGTCTCACGTGCCAGCTACATGCTGCTCAAAGGAAATAATTTCTACACCTGGCGTGAGGCGTTTTCTTTTTCCGTTAAAAAAGCCATTTCTTTGATTTTGTCGCCGGTATCGCTGGTGATTTTGGTCGCGTTTATTGCTTTTGGTGGAGCAGTTGTCGGCTGGCTGGGAAAAATTCCCTATATCGGGGAATTTGGAATCACGCTTTTTACACCGATTTGGATGATTTTTTCTTTGCTAATTGTTTTCATGGCAATAGTCGTGGTGGTTGCGGCTGTGTTATCCCCGGCAATCCTCGCCACTACGGACGATGATGCCTTTGAAGCTGTTTTTCAATCGTTTTCTCTGGTATGGAGCCAGCCTTGGCGGTTGATTTTTTATCAGATTATCAACGCGGTTTTAGCGGTGTTTGCTTTTTTTGTGTTGGCGTATTTGATGAAAAAATCATTCATTGTGATGGATAGAATTTTCGCCGCGACAACAGGCGCAGATTATCAAAATATTTCTGCACAAGCCATGTATTTGATAAGCGTCTGGGTGGCTTATTCCATTGTCTGGGTGGAGCAATTATTTGGCCATTTTGCCCCATGGATTTATTTCAGCCGTGAATTTGTCCCGCTAAATCTTCCTGTGCATCAAATCATTGCAGCGCATATTTTTGCTGTTTGGATGCTTTTGGTCGGCGGTTATGTTTTGTCTTATGGGTTGGCATCTCTGAATGTGGGTAATACTCTTGGCTATCTGATTTTGCGCAAGAAAAAAGATGACGAAAATCTCCTCGAACGCAAAGACCGCGAAGAGGAGGAAGATGACGAAGAAGAAAATGCTGCAGAAGGGAACAAAGAGGATCATTCTGTAGCAGAAAACGCTGAAAGCGGAAAAAATAGTTAACAGTTTTTTGAGTCCAATGAATTTTAAAATAAGCGCTTAATTGTGAAATTCCTTCAAAGGCTGGCATTAATTTCGTGCCGCCTTTGAAGGTGAGTTGTAGCGCCGATGAAATACACCCCCTGTCCATTTTTATCATTCCAAATTAATTTATCAAAGAGAGATTATAATTGTATATTGATTTTCCAATTTGAATTGGCGCAACCGAAGGGTACGGACTACGGAGGCATTAGCCGATGAATGAATTCGTTTTGCAAATGAAAAATATTTCCAAGAAATTCCCCGGGGTTCAGGCGCTTGACAACGTGAATTTCGATTTGCATCGCGGCGAAGTACATGCCCTTGTTGGCGAGAACGGTGCTGGCAAATCAACGCTGATCAAAATTCTTGCTGGGGCTGTTAAAAAAGATTCCGGCGAGATTTTTCTGAACGGCAAACCAAAGGAAATAGCGACTCCTGGCGATGCTCAGCGCTCAGGTATTGCTGTTATTTATCAGGAATTGATGTTGGTCCCTGCTCTTTCCGTTGCGGAAAATATTTTTTTTGGCAGAATGGCTCTGCGGTGGAGATTTTTTATCAATAGAACATTACTTCGCCGGCAGGCGCAGATAATTTTACAGCGTGTGGGTTTGAAAGTGGATGTGCAGCAGAAATTGTCTTCGCTTCCTGTGGCGCAACAGCAAATGGTCGAGGTGGCAAAGGCCCTGTCCGTGAATGCCAACATCATCGTAATGGATGAGCCATCCGCGGTTTTGACTGCTCATGAATTAGCGAAATTGTTTGAGATTGTTCGTCAACTTAAGAAAAAAGGAGTTGCGTTCATTTACATTTCTCATCGTTTAGAAGAAATCTTTGAAATTGCAGATCGCGTTACAGTGCTTCGTGATGGCAAGATTCAGGGAACAAAGACAATTGAAGAAGTCGATCGCAACAGCCTTGTGCAAATGATGGTTGGCAGAAAAATTGAATTCTGGAATCACGGGCAGTCAACTGCGGCAAAAAATGAACCTGTTCTGGAAGTTGAAAAATTACGAACGCCGACTCTTGCGGATGAGATTAGCTTAAAAATTAATGCCGGGGAAATTTTAGGTGTAGCCGGACTTGTGGGTTCCGGAAGAACGGAAATGGCACGGGCAATTTTGGGTGCAGATAAGAGAATTAGCGGTTATGTGAAATTGGCAGGAAGAAAACTGACCATTAAGTCCCCGGCAGACGCCATCAAAGCGGGGATCGGATTTGTTCCCGAAGATCGAAAAGATCAGGGATTGTTTTTCGATCTAAATATCATGTCAAATATGACAATTTCAAACTTGTCTGCTCAGTCGCGGAATGGAATGATCCGGAAAAATCTGGAGAAAAAAAATGCCATTGCATTGGCAAAGCAACTACAAATAAAAATGGGTCACCTAAACGACAGCGTCAACAGCCTGAGCGGCGGCAATCAGCAAAAAGTGATTTTGTCCCGCTGGTTCGGAGGAAATGTGAAGGCGGTTATTTTTGACGAACCCACGCGAGGAGTGGATGTCGCTGCCAAAGCGCAAATTCATGAATTGATATATGAGTTAACGCAGCAGGGAATCGCTGTGATGATCATCTCTTCGGAACTACCGGAAATCCTCAAGCTGAGCGATCGAATCATTGTCATGCGCGAAGGAAAAATTGCCGGAGAAATGTCGGCAGAGGATGCCTCGGAAGAAAAAATTGTCTCTTTGGCGAGTTAGCGAATTGACAATTCGGAAACAGTAGAAATTTGTCTTCATTTCAAAAATAAAACCTTACTTTGCGTTTTGACAGCGCCTGCGCTTAAATTTACCAAATAAACGCCACTGGAAACGAATATGCCTGCATCATCTTTTCCGTCCCAGAGCAGCTCAAAATTTCCCGTATTTTTGTTTTCTGCAATTAGTGTTCTCACTCGCTGACCCTGCATGTTGAAAATTTGCAATTTGACAAAAGAGGGACTAATGACTTTGTATCGGATTTTTGTACTGCAATTAAACGGATTGGGGAAATTAGAGAGCAGATTCCCATTTTCGGCAATTGCCGGATTTTCGTTTGCCGTTTTTACATCTGTTGTCGCATTAAATCGAATGACAGAAACGCTCAACCCCGGGCATTGAATCTGAATCGTTTGCCCTGTTTGTCCTTCCTCAATAGGAACAAAACAGTTTTCAATATTGTTTTGATCGTAGCGGTAGATTTCGTAGCTTCGCATTCCTCTCGGCACGAGAACTGTTGCGGAAGAGTTCGTCTCGTTGAACTTATTGATCAAAATGACGCTGATTCCTCCGTCAATTCTCCGAATAGCAAACGGCTGGATAACGTATAAATTCACATTCATGCCGCCGTGATGCAAAATATCGGGTTTAGGTGTTTCATCTGTTTCACAGCCGATAATTTGCGCACCGGGTTCCAGCCCAGTTGTCTCGATGAGAAATTTCCAGGAATAGTACGGCGGGAGCTCTCTGAACTCGGGAAACCAGTTCAAAATTCCATACCCGCCAATTGTCTCCCAGTGCAGTGTAATGCCATAACCTCCTTTGGCGCTGTGTAGCATTGCGGCTGCCTGATACACGCCACCGAAAACATTGGTATTCCTCGGGTCTGTCCAGAGCTCGCCGTCTTTTTTCCAGACTGCGCTGACGTTGTAAGCGTCCAGCACTAATTTGGATGGACAATTTTCTCCAACCATGTTTTTGATTTTCAGCGGCGCTTCTTCGTACCAGATTGTTCTGTCCATGATTGATTCGTCAGAATCGTTGCTGTCCCAGGAAATGAATAAGTTGCACGAGATGAAATCGAGATAATCTTTCCCGTTGGGTTCGTTGAGCACATAATTTGCCCAGTGGCCATTTTCCCACCCGCCGAAACTGGATGAGCCTCCGCATAAAATGTCCGGATTGACGCTCTTAACCTGCTGCGCCCCGCGCAAAAAGAGTTGGGCGCATTTCTTGAATGGGATGTAGTAATCCCTGTCAGGATGCATCATGTTTGGTTCGTCAAAAAAAGTGATCATGTCCAGATCATTTTTGTAGCGACTGGTAAATTCAAAAGCCGCTTTTTCCCATTCTGTCAATGCATCCGCATGGTTCCACCACGGATCATCAGCCGAACCGGTGAACCAGCTCTCCCCTTCGTAAAGACATGGGAATAGCTTAAAATTCGATGCGGTTATTTCCGCAATTTTTGTGTCCAATTCATCCCAATGCCAGACATCCGGCGCCGGGTGAAATTCCGGGACTTCTGCCCAGACGCGAACTCGATTCAGCTTAAGCTTTTTTAGCTTGGTGGTAGCATTGTTGTCATTGTAAGTATTGCTGTGGTATTGAATACCAAAAAAATCAGTAGAAATAATTTGATAGCAAGTATCAATGACTGTGATTGTTGAATTTTGTGAATGCAACAAGTTGACGGAAAGGAAAAATACGGAGAAAAAGCCAAATATTGACCAGGTGAATCGCAATAGTGATTTTTTGTTAAATGTGAAATTCATAAATCCCCAGACTCCAAAATTTTTTACCAGAATATCGGGGCCCCTGCCAGCCTTGCAAGCGCAATTCTTTTGAAATAAATCTGTTCAGAAAACCGTGACCTATCAAAACAACAGAGCCATTTCTTTTTGCTAATTTAATGAGTTTTTGCGCAGCGGAAGCAGCTCTGTTTTTCGCCTGGCGATGGGATTCACTATTAGTTGAATAGCCCCAAAACCAGAGAATCCTGAGGATAATTGACCAGACGAAGGGCGAAAGTTTGAAAAATGGAAGATTTGGATAAGGTAAACCAGATTCCCTGAACAATGGATCGACGAGGTCCGGCTGCAAACCAAGAGCCCGAGCTGAATCAAGTGAGCGACGCAAATCACTGCAAACTACAAAGTTGCAGGATTTAACCACAGGAATAATTTCATCTGGCGGCGCTTCCGTTTCATTTAAACCTGCGGCATTGTATGATTCAATTAACTTGTACATTTCATTTGCTTTAATTTTTTGGGGATAATGAACATCAGGTCTGCCGTGCCTGACTAAAACAATTCGCATGTGTCGCCGCCTTTTTGATAGTATCGCTTATTTTATCAATGTCCGGTTTTGCTTGGGAAATTCTAAATCAGCGAGTATGAATTGTTTCAAACGATATCGTTTTATTCTACAGTGCTTCTTTCACAAAACTGATTAGTTTTGGATCTGTCCAGAAAATGCCCACTCTGTTCCAGAAATCAAAGGCTTCTTCTTCGCTGCCATAGGCAAAAGGCATTCCAACGCGGACGGTCTTATGGCTTTTTTTCGTTATCTCTTTTGCAATGTTTGGCGATTGCTGAATCGCCTGCTCCAGCGCTTTTCTTGCTTCAGACAACCGGTCCAGCCGAAAATAGGCATAGACTTTTCCGTAAAGTACGTCTGCCATGATATCGTCAGGGAATCTGGCGCAAAGATTCAAAATAGCATTGAAATTTCCCAGGGCCATGTAAGCATGAATTGCTGCCATGCGTATGCCCTGATTGTCGTCCGGATTGTAACTCAGCATTTGTTCAAATATTTTTACAGCTTTTTTGTATTGATGAATATTGAGCAAGCCAATTCCCAACCCTTGCAGCGTGCGTAAAAAAGGTCTGTTTTCCGAAAAGCCCCACTCAATGAGTCCCTGAAAATTTTTGGGAACGAATTTTTGTGCCTTTTTGCGCGCAGTTTCAAATTGGTCGAGAGCCAATCCGTAATTCAACATGTCCATTTCCATCCAACCAATGGCATTGTAAGCATCGAGAAAATAGGGATCATCTTCCAGTATCTGTTCCAACTCATAAATTGAAGTGTACACTTCATTGATTTGCACAGCTTCATAGTAACGCTCAAAGAGACTATTTCTCGCTCTGCCCCATTCAATGATGCCGTATTCCGTATCACCATGTTTTTTTATGACAAATGTTGGCAATGGGTAGGTTTGCATCTTATTTTTCCTTTCCACTTGTGATTGATTACAAATATAATGATTTTATACATTAAAAGGCAATGAATTTTTTTGATTATGCTAAAATTAAATCTTTACATAGTTTTTTGATGTGACAGGCGCTGCTAGGTGACTGTGAATTTTTATATTTTTAAAAATTGTAATTGATAGAGAAGTTTCAAAGAATCTTTTTGAAAGTCATTTCATCAAAAAAGAAGTCAGGAGGATAATAAAATGAAGAAGCTCACAGAAAATGAATTAAAAATTTACCTTTCGTCCATTGAGGGGCGAATCGATGCCTGTTGTGATAAACATGTTGCAGAAGTGCTCAAAGAGGTCATTTTTGATGAAGCCAAAGAACGGTTTGGCGAAGTGCCTTTGGGTACGCTGAAGACAGAGATCGATAAAATGATTAATAAAAAATTTTCTATCGAATAGTGTTTAATGAATCAGAATGAATTTGGAAGTAAAGTAGGGAGATTGGAATGAACGTAGAGATCAAACAAGTTGACGGATTAACATTAGTCGGAAAAGCAGATTCAGGACATTGGGTTGCGATGGACGGTAGCGAGAAAGTTGGCGGCAATGATGCGGGGACTCGTCCCATGGAATTGTTGTTGATGTCTCTTGGTGGCTGCACCGGCATGGATGTCATATCTATTTTGCAGAAAAAACGCACTCCTTTCACAAAAGTGAATATGCGGCTTGAAGCTGAACGCGCCAATGAGCATCCGAAAGTTTTTACAAAAATTAAAATCACTTTTTTGGTTTATGGCGATAAAGATAAAATTAAAACTGCTGATGTTGAACGCGCGATTGAGCTTTCCAGCACGAAATATTGCTCAGCGTCAACGATGTTGAAAAAGACAGCGGAAGTTTCATACCATTATGAGGTGATTGATACAAAGTAAAATTTATTTTTGGCACTTTGCGAATCCCTGTTTTATTCGTGTTGATTGAAATAATTCTTGTTTTTTTTGATAAATTTTATTATTTTACCTTACTGAAACAGAAAAAACAGGAATTCGCATATATGGATATTACAGAGAAAGAATTAATAAAGAGAGCAAAAGAAGGCGATCGTCAGGCGCAGGCGCAAATTGTTGTTAAATATGAGCGTATGGTTTATAATCTCGCCCTTCGTTTGCTCGGAGATCAGGATTTGGCAGAAGGTGTATTGCAGGAGACTTTTCTCAAAGTAATTCAGGCATTGCCAAATTTCAAAGAGCAATCCCAGCTCTCAACGTGGATTTACCGCATCGCGACTAATCAAGCGCTGATGCGGCTCAGATCAAAAAAAAGACGCAAACAATCATTTGATGAAAATATAGAAAATGAAAATCGGGATTATTCCGCTTTTATTCGTTCTTTAGAAAAAGATCCGCTGGATAGCTTGATCAATCAGGAATTGAAAGAGAAGCTGGATAAGGCGATCGGAGAATTGCCTGATAATTATCGTACCGTTTTTGTTTTGAAAGATATTGAAGGATTAGCACTGAAAGAGATTTCTGATATGTTAGACATTTCTTTGCCGGCAGTGAAATCCAATTTACATCGCGCGCGGATTGCTCTAAGAAATAAACTCGCAGAACTTTGGAATTAACGGAGCTGCAACGTAATGGATTGTTTGACATCAATACAGCAAATTTGCGACCTTTTATCTGAAGATATTAACAGCCCTTTATGTAAAGAAATTCAGGAGCATTTGGACGAGTGTCCCCGATGCTGCGCTGAAGTGGACTCGATTAAAAAAGTTGTGTATTTGTACAAAGATTATAATAAGTCGGATGTTCCCGAAGATGTGGACCATAGACTGTGGCGTGTATTGAATTTGCCACGCCCGGAAGAAGTGTGACAAAACTCTGCTCTATTTGCTTAAATTTTACTGCTTCAATTTGAAATAATTTTATTGCATCTTAATAGCTAATTGCCTATATTCGTAGTTTATGAGAAGGTATTTTGCGTTTTTAAAGATACCTTTTTTCGTTTTTGGAAAAGTTGACTGACTCTTTTTAAAGGTCCCAACGTAAGCATGATTGGTCAGCGGCGATTTTTATAAGTGATTCACCCTGTTTATTATATTTTTGATGATTTGTCTGATAAATGGAGACTAGAAAGTTAGCGACGGAATTGAATGTGGGAGGCAGTGAAGAGTATGAGTGTATATGCCGCCGTGTTGAAAAGGCGAACCATCCGAAGATTCTTGCAAAAACCTCTTTCGCGCGATTTTCTGAAAAGGCTTGTCAATGCCGGCAGGCTGGCGCCATCGGGTGCAAATCTGCAACCATTGGAATTCATTGTCGTAGAAGATAAAGTGCTTTTAGGCAAAGTTTTTGCTACACTTAAGTGGGCAGCATACATTGCGCCAGCGGGCGATCCACCGCAAGGAAAACGCCCGGTTGCTTACATTGTTGTTTTGATCAACAAAGAGATAAAAAAAGAAAAGGGCGAAGTTGATGCTGCGGCTGCGATAGAAAATATGATTCTCGTCGCAACGGATGAAGGGGTTGGTTGTTGTTGGTTGGGTGACTCAATTAAATACTGGAAAGACGAGCAGGGCGTTTTGCATGTTCCTAAAAGGAAAATAGATCAGGTGATTCATTTTAATGGATATTCGCAATAATTGGCAATGGAGGTCATAGTGGCCAAATTAATGATTAGTATTTCAGGAATACGCGGTGTCGTCGGAGACGGTTTGACGCCACAGATGATAGTAAATTTCGCACAGGCGTTCGGTACGTATCTTGGCGGCGGCAAAGTTGTCGTTGGGAGAGATTCCCGAGTGACAGGCCCGATGGTGAAACACGCCGTTTTTTCAGGACTAATGGCAGCCGGAATGGATGTTATTGATATTGGGATTTGTCCCACACCAACAGTGCAAATGGCAGTGAAAAAGCTGAAAGCTCTTGGAGGCATTGCTATTACAGCCAGTCACAATCCCATTGAGTGGAATGCGTTGAAGTTGATCGGATCCAGCGGTATGTTTTTGGATGAAGCCCAGGGAAAAAAGGTGATCGCAGTAGTTGAAAAAAATGGCTATCGCAATGTCAAGTGGGATCAAATCGGCAAGCCGGAAATTTATGAAGACGCAATTCAGGATCACATCAAGGCGATTCTGAAGTTGAAATTGATTGACACAGATGAGATTGCCAGACGAAAATTCCGCGTCGTTGTCGATTGCGTCAATGGTGCTGGTGGGACATTGCTTCCGGCGTTGCTGGAAGAGCTGGGTTGCGAAGCTATTTTTATGAATGAGGAACCGACAGGTTTGTTCCCCCGCGCTCCGGAGCCGTTGCCGGAAAACATTACAGATTTGTGCGAACGAGTGAAAAAAGAAAAAGCGGACGTTGGTTTTGCCGTCGATCCTGATGTGGATCGACTGGCAATTGTTACTGAAAAAGGAGAGCCTTTTGGCGAAGAATTTACGCTTGTCTCTGCGGCAAATTATGTGCTTTCTAAAAAAAACGGTCCCATTGTTGTGAATGCTTCTGTCTCCCGGGCGATTGATGTAATAGCTGCGAAATTTAATTCAGAAGTTTTTCGCACCAAAGTTGGGGAAATTTATGTTGCAAAAAAAATGGAAAAAGTGAAAGCGGCCATTGGCGGAGAAGGCAACGGTGGAGTAATTCTTCCTGAATTACATCTTGGACGAGATGCTCCGCTGGGTATTGCGCTGACTTTGCAGCAATTAGCAGTAACGCGAATGAAAGCGTCAGAATTACGAGGCTCTTTACCGCAATACTTTCAAGGGAAAAATCGTATTGAAATCAAAAATTATGATGTCGCTTCAATTTTGAAGGAGATTGAAAAACGGTACAAAAATGAACAACTTGACAAGACAGATGGTTTAAAAATTCTCTGGGAAGAAAGCTGGGTTCATATCAGACCTTCAAATACGGAGCCTATCATCAGAATTTACTCTGAAGCAAAAACGAAAGAAGAAGCAGAGGCTTTGGGATATCGATTTATTAACGAAGTCGAAGACATCATAAAAAAGAATAAATAGCTTATGAATTATTTTTCTCCGCCTGTTTCTCATGTCATTTTTTGAGAAGCGGGTGGAGTTTTTATTTCTGATTCATTTTACAGGTCAACGATGTGCTGCAAACAGAAGTTGATAAATTTCTTTTTTAAAAAGACTTGTTTTCAGCAAAATTTATTCGTATGATGATACCCCACTAATTTGCGGTGCAAATATCTGTGGGGTTTGTTGTCGATAAAAGGTTAATTATTTGGCATCAAAAAAGGAGAATATATGACCCGAAAACAATTAGCCCAGCTCATTGATCACACTAATTTAAAGCCTGAGTCCACAACTGCGGATATTGAAAAACTATGTGATGAAGCCTTGGAGTATGGTTTTGCTTCAGTGTGCGTCAATTCTTTGTTTGTGCCTTTGTGCGCAGAAAAGGTAAAAGATTCTCCGGTGAGAGTGTGCGCTGTGGTCGGATTTCCTCTGGGAGCTTGTACGACTGATACAAAGGTGCAGGAAACAAAAGAGGCAGTGGCAAATGGCGCCGAAGAAATTGACATGGTCATTGCCGTGGGGAAACTAAAGGAAGGCAATGATAGTTATGTTGAAAATGACATTCGGCGGGTTGTAAATGTTGCAGGGAATCACGCGCATGTAAAAGTGATCATTGAAACCTGTCTGTTGACAAAAGAAGAGAAAATCAAAGCATGTCAGCTTGCACAAAAAGCGGGCGCTCATTTTGTAAAAACTTCTACGGGTTTCAATAAAGCCGGTGCAACTGTGGAAGATGTTGCATTAATGCGAAGCATTGTCGGAGAATCAATGGGTGTAAAAGCTGCTGGCGGGATCCGGGATTTGCAGACTGCTTTAGCGATGGTGAAGGCCGGCGCGAACAGAATCGGTGCCAGTGCGGGCATACAGATCATTAATGAAATGGAAAAATAGGTGTTGAGGAAAATATGAATGCAAAACTGCTTATTGAAAAGAAAAGAAACGGAGAAAATTTCTCGCAGGATGAAATCGACTATTTGATCAATAGTTTTGTTGCTGGGGAAATTCCGGAATATCAGATTTCCGCTCTTCTAATGGCGATTTATTTTCAAGGGATGTCCTTTGATGAAATTTTCTGGCTCACAAATGCCATGCTAAATTCCGGGAAAAGAGTCAATCTGGAATCGCTCACTAATTTTCCTGTGGATAAACACAGCACCGGCGGCGTGGGCGATAAGGTATCGCTCATTTTAGCGCCGCTGGTTGCTGCCGCCGGCGTTGCTGTGCCAATGATGTCTGGGCGTGGCCTCGGCCATTCTGGCGGGACTTTGGATAAATTAGAGGCGATTCCCGGCTTTCGCACGAATTTATCCTTGGACGAGTTTGTCCATGAGTTGGAAATTCTTTCCGTTGCCATGATTGGTCAGACGGAAGAAATTGTACCTGCAGACAGAAAAATTTATGCGCTTCGCGATGCGACCGCGACAGTGCCCTCACTGCCGCTTATTGTCGCCAGCATTATGAGTAAGAAAATTGCTGAAGGAGCGAAGGGATTAGTGCTGGATGTAAAAACCGGAAAAGGTGCGTTTCTCAAAACAGAGGAAAAAAGTTTGGAGCTGGCAAAACATCTGATTGCCATCGGTGAACGTTTTGGTGTGAAAACAACAGCTTATTTGACTGCTATGGATCAGCCGTTGGGATTTGCAGTGGGAAACTGGCTGGAAACCAGAGAGGCTATTCAAACTCTCAAAGGTGAAGGTCCTGCTGATTTAGTGGAAGTTACTATCGCACTCAGTGCAGAGATGTTACTTCATGCCAAAGTGGATAATGATCTGGAAAGCGCTAAATCGCGCTTGCAGAGGCTGCTGGAAAGCGGTAAAGCGTATGAAAAATTTGTTGAGTTAGTGAAATACCAGGGCGGAGATGTAACAGTTGTGGAGAATCCTGATAAATATGTCCTGCCGAAGCGCAGATTTCTTTTTATCAGCCCGGTGAGCGGAGTTATCAAAGAGATCGACTCTTTTAAAATTGGCATCTTGGCGAACGAATTGGGAGCGGGAAGAAATAAAATGAGCGATCCAATTAATCACGGCGCTGGAATTGTGTTTTATAAGAAAGAGGGCGATGAAGTAGAAAAGAACGAACCTATCGCTGAACTTCTGTTTGAGAAAAATATTAGCGATAAAGAGTTGAGCGCCAGAATGAATTTTGCCGTGTCTGTGGAGGAAAATTCAGGCGTGGTTGAACCGAAAAAAATGATTTTGCACTATGTCGGCCCTGATGATGCTACTGGCTTATAGTCCGAGAATTTGTATTTCAAAATAAAAGGCTGGGCCTATTAAAAAAAATAGACTCAGCCTTTTTTAAAGATCAAATGCTGCGAAAAAACCACTTATAAATACTTCTCACTAATTTAAAAATAGCTAATTAAAACCGCTTTCTTCCTTTTTTGTTGGTAATCCTCTGGGAATTTTTGATCGTATGCTTATCGCATTTCTGTGTCGGCGCGTTTTCCCTTTTAAAAACCTCCGAGATTACTTCAGGACAAAATTCCGTAGCTAATTTTTTTGTTTCCTTACAGATGTCCACGCGAACAACTCCTGGCGGCATCTCGAATGGAAGTGGCGGTAGTTGTAAAGTGTCATGCGCCGCTTTCATAAACCTCGCCCAAATGGGAAGTGCCACCACCGCGCCGGACTGCCCCCTCCCCAAGCTTTTCGCGGGGTCATCAAATCCGACCCAGACGCCGGCTACTATTTGTCTGGTGAACCCAATAAACCAGGCATCGGTAAAGTCATTTGTTGTGCCGGTTTTCCCGCCAGCAGGGTACTGGAAATTGTAAATTGTTCGCGCAGAATAGCCGGTCCCACCCGGGCTGAGAATACCTTGCAGCAAATCCGCCATGATATAAGCCGTTTCCCGTCTCAGCACTTCTTTGGCATTGGGATGGTTTTCCTCAAGGATATTTTGAGATTTATCGATAATTTGAGTGATTGCCATGGGAGTAGCAAGAATTCCCTGGTTGGCAAAAACACCAAAAGCAGAGGTCATTTCAATTGGACAAACAGCGCCAGAACCGAGCCCCAGAGCGTCAACTTCCGGAAGCTCTGTTGTCAGCCCTAATTTTCGCGCATAGTCGATGATTGTTTTCGGCGGAACAACTTCCTGAACCAGACGGGCGGTAACTAAATTGAGCGATCTTTTCAGCGCCTCTCTGAGTGTGGTGGGCCCGCCCTGGGAATGGTCGTAATTATGCGGCGCCCAGCGGTCGCCATTGGGCAGATACAAAACAACGGGCTGATTCAGCAATTCAAATGACGGCGAATATCCATTGTCAATGGCAGCCGTGTAAACAATGGGTTTGAATGTTGAACCGGGCTGGCGCGTGCGCATTTGTACGGCGCGGTTATATTTGGACTCATTGAAATCCCTGCCGCCAATCATGGCGAGGATCGATCCGTCCGTTGGGTCCAGGGCGATAAAAGCGACCTGGATGGTGTAGTTTGCCGTAGCAATGGAATCCAGCAACGCGGGAAATTTCTTTTTCAGTTGGCTCAAAGAATACTTTTTTTTCAATGAATCCGGCAGTAGAGCGCGGATCTTTCCGGTTGCGATAAGTCTTCTGTTGAAATTTGATTGCAATTTTTTCAGATGAATTTTGACTGCCCTCTCGGCACATGCCTGCACACGCGTATCCACTGTCGTGTACACGCTTAATCCTGCGGTGTAAAGATCCATGCGGTATTTTTTTTGTAAAGTCTGCCTGATGTATTCTGTAAAATACGGCGCAATGCCAAATTCTTCCTGATCGGAAGCCTCTTTGACATTCAAGGGGGTCGCCTTTGCTTGTTCAAATTCTTCTTTGGTGATGTGGCCGACAGATAACATGTTGTACAGCACTACATTCCGGCGAGATGTTACCAAATCAGGATTTCGGTAAGGGGAATATGCTGTAGGGCGTTGCAAAATCCCAGCCAGCATAGCGCATTCCGGTAGAGTCAGTTCTTTCGCGCTTTTGCCGAAGTATTTTTGTGATGCCGCTTCTGCGCCGTATGCCCCATGGCCGAAATACATGTGGTTGAGATACATTTCCAGAATTTCGTCTTTCGTGTACGTGCGTTCGATCTGTACTGCAGTGATGATTTCCCTCAGCTTACGCGTGATTGTTTTTTGCAGATTCAGATAAAGCTGGCGTGCCAATTGTTGTGTCAGGGTACTTGCCCCCTGAGCAAATCTAAAATGAGTCACATCTATCAGCATTGCCTTGATAAAACGCTTCAGGTTAAAACCCCAATGATCGTAGAAATCGCGATCTTCTGTGTCCAACACAGCAAGTATCAGATTTCCAGGCATTTCGTTGAGCGGTTTGAGAATGCGTTTTTTAGTGAACAGCTCTTTTAACACGACGCCGTCGCGGGAGTAAATTTTTGTTGCCAATTCGGGGTTGTAATGTTCCAGTGTGTCGAGCGACGGCAAATCCCGGGTAAGATAAATGAAGAATATCACCCCAATTGCCAAAAGTACAGAAAAAATGATGAGAGCCAATCTCAGTTTTGGCCACAAAGCATTGGACGGCGAATCTGGAGAGAAATTATCATTTTGACGAATATGTCTTCTCATAAAAAACCCATTATTTTATTTTCTTTTTATCGTGTAGTGCATGTTTTTAAAACGAAAAAACGGAATCAACTGTTCCAAAATTTAAGCTGCATTCCATTTTCCGCATCAAATTGGCCATAGGAAAAATTATGAATCCAATCGCCCAAGTTAATGAATGTTGAGCCATTGAGGCGTTTAAGCAGCGGCCGATGCGAGTGTCCGATAATAACGATATCAAAGCCAGCCGCAAATTTGTCTTTGGCAAATTCGATATATTCGTTCGTGTGATCTGAAAATTTGTTTGTGGTGTATTCCCTGCTGCTTTGTGACATAAATTTCGCGAAAGGGATTCCGATGTCCGGATGCAACCAGCGGTAGAGAAAAATATTCACCGGATGCCTAAAGATTTTTTTCAAAAGCCGATAACCTTTGTCTTTTTTCAATATCCCGTCACCGTGAAAGAGATAAAACTTTTTTCCCAGAATTGTTGGTGTATAAATATCATCGTGAAGTTCTATGTGAAGTTCCCTGGACATGAAATCCCGATGCCAGCAATCGTGATTTCCCGGCTGAAAGTGGACTTTTACGCCGGCGTCGATCAATTTTGAAATTTCAAAAAGGATAAAATAGAACTGCGCTGGCACTACCTGCTTGTATTCAAACCAAAAATCAAACAGATCCCCAACGATAAAAAGCTCATTGCCTTCTTTTTTAATGCTATCAAAAAAAGAAAAGAGTTTTTGATAACGACCACTCAATTTTTTATCGAATGCAGCTCCGACGTGGATGTCTGAAATGAAATAATATGTCGCCATAGAACGTGAACTGCTCCTTTTATTTGGAATGAATCCAAAAGATACAAAATTATACGAGTTAATGCAATAAAAAACAGAGTCGCTGTAAAAAAATCTTGCTTTGGAATGAAAAAATCGCTAAATTCAGTGCCGATTTTTTTGAGGATTTCGTCGTCAAAAGCTAATTTCACAAATTTACGGAAATTTCTCCGCGGTCACAGGGTACTTATTTTTTATGTTAAGATTAGAACTTAAAGCATACGCCAAAATCAACATCGGCTTGCGTGTCACCGGACGGCGGTCTGACGGATACCATGAGATTGAAACAGTCTTTCAGCAGATTGATATTTTCGATGATATTGTTGTTGAAAAATTATCGCCGGGACAAATTGTTGTTGAAACAACAAATCCGGAGCTGCCGACAGGTGAAGGAAACATCTGCTTTCGCGCTGCTGAAAAAGTGCGGGAAGCGTCGGGCGTAAATTTCGGGGTAAAAATATTTATCAAGAAAAATATTCCCGTTGGTGCAGGTCTTGGCGGCGGGAGCAGTGATGCCGCAGCGGTCATTCGTGGCATCAATGAACTTTTTCAGTTGAATCTTGCTGATCAAAAACGACAAAATATCGCACGAGAACTTGGCGCTGACGTGGTTTTTTTCCTCCTGGGAGGTACAGCGTGGGCTACAGGGATTGGCGACGTTTTGCAGCCAGTGAGTTCGATGCCGCATTTTTGGGGGGTTTTAGTTTATCCGAATATAGAGATTTCTACGGCTTGGGCTTATAAAAATATTAATTTTAGCTTGACAAAAACTAAAAAAATTATTAAATTAGAAAGTCTCTTTGAAAAAAGAGAAAGTATGCGAGAGTTCTTTCAAAACGATTTAGAAATAGTAGTCTTTGACAAGTATCCTGAGCTTGCAGAAATAAAAGAAAAATTTTACCAATCCGGGGCGTTTTTTGCCAGTATGTCAGGAAGCGGATCGTCTGTTTATGGATTGTTTACGGATATTGCAGGGGCAGAAAATGCACAGGCAAGTTTCGGAGATCGCTATCGAACATTTTTAATACAACCCTTTGAAAAGACATCTATAACAAGAGGGGCGATGTGAGATTTTAATCTTGTTTTGTAAGATGGCATCGTTTTCATGAAGGGGGTGGGTATTTTCTGTTGGTAGATGTTATATTTTTTCAACCAAGGGCAACAAAACAACGGTCGTATTTTTAGCATGAAGTCGCGTTTTTTCAGCTAAAAAATTCAATTAAAAGATTCGCTGATTAGACAGGAGAATTTTACGGATGAATATAACAGAAATTACCGTTACCCTGCGAAATGAGGATAAACTAAAAGCTTTTGTGAACGTGACTTTTGATGATCAATTTGTCGTTCGGGGCTTGAAAGTGATCAAGAGTGCGAACGGATTTTTTATCAGTATGCCGAGCCGCAAGATGCCCGATGGAACATTTCGGGACATTGCGCATCCAATTACTAAAGAATTTCGTGAGTTCATTGAAAAAGCTATTTTGAAAAAATATAACGAGACGTTAGAGCAAGAAAAATCAAATCAAGATTAGCCTGATTTAAAAAAAATGACATTGGGGCGTCGCCAAGTGGCAAGGCACAGGGTTTTGGTCCCTGCATTCGGAGGTTCGAATCCTCCCGCCCCAGCTTTTCATTTTAAATCGTCATCAAAAATGAATGACGGAAATCAGATGAGGAGCATGGATTGCGAGCGTTTCAGCACAGAGAACGATGCTGTTTCATGGCTTAAGTGCTGCTCCTGATGGGTTTTCGTCTTTTTTTATTAAAGAGACGTCAAATGGGAAATTCGCTAAAAATTTTTGCTGGCAGCGCAAGTCGGATTTTGGCAGAGAAAATGGCCAACCATTTGGATATGATGGTCGGAGAGTCAACCATGGAGCGCTTCAAGGACGGCGAGATGTCTGTGAAGTACGAAGAAAACATTCGCGGCTGTGACGTGTTCATTGTACAATCGACTTATCCGCCGGCGGATCATTTTATGGAGTTGCTGATTATGTTGGATGCTGCCCGGCGCTCTTCCGCAAGGAGAATTACAGCGGTTATTCCCTATTTTGGTTATGCACGTCAGGACAGAAAAGATCAGCCCCGAGTTGCCATCACAGCAAAATTGGTAGCAAATCTTATTCGCACTGCCGGTGCAGACCGGGTTTTAACAATGGATTTGCACGCGCCGCAAATTCAGGGCTTTTTTGATATTCCGCTGGATCATTTGTATTCTTCGCCCATTTTGGCGGAGTATTTTCGCAAAAGGCACATTAAAGATTTAGTTGTACTTTCGCCCGATATTGGCGGCGTAAAAATGGCGCGCGCTTATGCCAAGCGATTGGATGCTCCGCTGGCGATTGTCGATAAAAGACGCGAAAAGGCGAATGTGGCGGAAGTGATGCATTTGATCGGCGAAGTAAAAGACAAGAATATTTTGATTGTTGATGATATTGTGGATACGGCGGGTACAATTTACAAAGCTGCACAGCGTTTGAAAGAAGAGGGGGCAAAAAATATCTATGCGGCTTGTACGCATCCTTTGCTTTCTGGTGAGGCGATTGAAAATATAACAAAGGCTGGCTTGGCGGAATTTGTGGCAATGGATACCATTCCTATTCCACCGGAGAAGAAACGGAAAAATTTCACAATTTTATCAGTCGCCAATTTGTTTGCCAATGCCATTAAGCGCATTCACAATGAAGAATCGATCAGTATTTTATTTGACTAATTTAAGCAAAAATGGAGTGAAACAATGACACCGACAGATATTAGTTTATCCCTGGTATCGAGAGCAGAGACAGGGAAAGAAAACGCGAAAAAATTGAGAAGAGAAGGCAAAATACCTGGTGTGTTTTATGCGCATGGTGAAAAATCAGTGCCGATCGTTGTAGAGGATCGTGAACTGGCAAAAGTGATTGCCCAGGTTGGCGGTTTGATTGATGTCCAAATTGACGGCAAGAAAAAAAGAAAAGCAATTATTAAAGATGTGCAGTCAGATCCGATCACCAATAAATTTTTTCATGTGGACATTATGGGCGTCCATTTGAAAGAAAAAGTGACGGTTACCGTGCCTCTGCATGTCGTCGGCGATCCCGTTGGCGTCAAAGATCAGGGCGGAATTTTACACCAGTACAGCCATGAAATTGACGTTTCCTGTTTGCCGCTCGATATTCCCGATCATGTGGAAGTTGATGTGAGCGAGCTAAATATTGGGGATTCAATCACTATCGGTGACATTAAAATTGAAAATGTTACCATTGTTGGCGAGGAAGAACAACCGTTGGCAACAATTCTCGCACCTACGGTTTCCAAAGAGCCTGTTGAAGAAGAAGAGGGCGAAGAAGAGGCCGTTGAAGGTGAAGCAGAAGCTGACGGCGAAGAAAAAACAGAAGAATAATAATTTTATATTAGATGTTAAACGAACGATTTCTGATTGCCGGGCTCGGCAATCCGGGCAAGCGATATCGCGATACGCGGCATAACTTGGGCTTCATGATTGTTGATTTTATTGCTCGTAAAAAGAGAGTGAAATTTAAAAAGCATGAGTTTTTTGAGATTGCCCGTTTTCAATTGGATGAAAAAGAAATTGTTTTAATGAAGCCGCTGACCTTTATGAATCGCAGCGGCATTGCTGTCGCCTATGGCGTTGAGGCGAATCAAATCGTTCTTTCAAATTTATTAGTGGTTATTGATGATCTGTCTTTACCCTTTGAAAGAATGAGGTTTCGCGCAAAGGGAAGTTCTGGCGGGCATAATGGCTTGAAATCAATAATTAATTATCTACAGTCGGAGGAGTTTCCTCGTCTCAGAGTTGGAATCAGACCGGATCTGGAAGTTGACGACATTGTTGAGTTTGTTTTATCTCCGTTTAGTGAAGAAGAGCAGAAAAACTTAGACGCAATTATCGAACGCGCTGCAGATGCTGTTTTTTACTGGATATCCGAAGGCATTGAGAGCGCGATGAATGCGTTTAATTGACGGGTGAGGCGTAAGAATAAGTGTGAACTTATTCAAATCTTCGGCGTTGAAGTAATCACTAAATCAAAAAGGAGAAGGATATTGGACAACGTAGCAGTTTCTCTCATCACAAGCCTGCTTGCTCTTGGTTTTGTTGTATACTTGAGCATTGATGTGCTGCGAAAAGATATGGGTAGCCAAAAGATGGCAGACATATCTCGATTAATCCAGCAAGGGGCGCGAGCCTTTTTGAGACGGGAATATATTTATGTCTCATTATTTGTAACGGTTATAGCGATTTTGATCGCTGTCGCTCCGTATCTCACCCAAGTTGAATTGAGTTGGCGAACATCAGTTGCATTTATCGGCGGCGCGTTGGTTTCCGCTTTAGCGGGATACATCGGAATGAGTATCGCGACAAAAGCGAACGCGCGCACCACACAGGGCGCAATTACCGGCGGCGTAAAAGGCGCGCTGAGCATTGCTATCAGCGGCGGAGCTGTCATGGGAATGAGTGTCGTTGGCTTGGCTTTGTTCGGTTTAAGCGTTTTTTACATTATTTTTGATGGCGAGCCGGTAATAATCAACGGTTATGCCATGGGCGCAAGTGCGGCGGAATTTTCACCAAAGGCGCAGATATGGGCGCAGATTTGGTGGGGAAAGTTGAAGCGGGAATTCCTGAGGATGACCCCAGAAATCCGGCTGTCATTGCGGACAACGTCGGCGACAATGTGGGAGACGTCGCAGGTCTCGGCGCAGATTTGTTAGAATCGTACGTTGAGTCAATCATTGCTTCGATGGCAATTGCTGCCACTCTGGGCGTGGTAGCGCCTCAGCTAAAAACATTACCTTTATCCATTGCGAGTGCGGGAATTATCGCTTCCATTATCGGCGTGCTTTATGTGCGCATTCGAGGCAGAAAAGATCCCCAGTCGGCTTTAATGGGTGGTACTTATATCAGCGCAATTCTGACGGCAATAGCCACTTATTTGATAGTTAAATATCAAGGCAGAAGTTTTGAGGACTTCAGTCTTATGGGACCCTTTTATGCGACGATTGCAGGTATCGTTTCCGGTGTGATTGTCGGATTTACCAGTGAGTATTTTACATCGAAAAATTATAAACCCGTCCGAACCTTGGCGGAGGAATCCCAGAGCGGGCCGGCGCTGACAGTTACAGGCGGAATGTCTGTAGGTATGCTTTCTACGGTCATCCCTGTTCTTGTGTTGAGCGGTGCGGTTTTATTAGCAGATTATTTTGCCGGAATTTACGGAATTGCTTTGGCTGCCTTTGGTATGCTGGCGACAACAGGCGTAATCGTTGCTGTTGATTCTTACGGGCCTATCGCTGACAATGCCGGCGGTATTGCAGAAATGGCGGAATTGGATCCTTCGGTACGGGAAATTACAGATAATCTGGATGCGGTAGGGAACACGACTGCCGCGATTGGCAAAGGATTTGCTATTGGGTCAGCGGCATTTGCTGCAATGGGACTTTTAGCGGCTTACATGAAATCAGCGGAAATTGAAGTCGCGGATATCAAAGATCCCAAAGTGCTCATCGGGCTTTTGATTGGTGGGATGTTGCCATTTTTCTTTTCATCATTGCTGTTTAAAGCTGTGAGTAAATCTGCTTTTAAAATGATCGAAGAAGTAAGGCGGCAGTTCAAAGAAATTCCCGGCTTGATGGAGGGGAAAGCAATGCCGGACTCCGCGCGCTGCGTTGATATCAGCACAAAGGGGGCTATCCACGGTATGCTCATTCCTGGTTCTATTGCTATTTTGGCGCCTGTTTTAGTAGGGCTTTTTATCGGCAAAGAAACCCTGGCGGGTATGCTGGTCGGCTCGCTGGTGAGCGGGCTGATGCTGGGAATTCAGATGGCAAATTCCGGCGGCGCCTTGGATAATGCGAAAAAATATATTGAAGAAGGACATTTTGGCGGGAAAGGTTCAGACACGCACAAAGCAGCGGTGATCGGCGATACTGTAGGAGATCCGTTAAAGGACACAGTGGGCCCGTCAATAAATATTTTAATCAAGTTAATGAGCGTCATTTCATTAGTGCTGGCGCCATTATTTAAGTAATTGGTAAAACAGGAGGTGACGGTAGTTTGAAAACGTACGAATCAGTAATTGTGATCGATTCGCTATTGAAAAGTGAGGAGATCGAAGCCATTATTGAGAAGGTAGAGCGAATCATAAATAATAATGGCGGACAGATTAAAGAGATCGATCGCTGGGGAAAGAAGCGGTTGGCTTATGAAATCAAAAAACGTCAATATGGCTATTATGTTGAGTTCATTTTCACCGGGCCGAGCAACTTAATTCAAGTACTGGAAAAAGATTATGGTCTTGATGAAAATATTTTGCGTTATTTGACGGTGCATTTGAACAAGAGAGCAATTGAGCACAAAGAGCGGGCAAAAATAGCACAGGGCCCAGAAAAGGCAAAACACACTACTGCTCCGCCGGCAAAAGAAAAAAGCGTAGCGCCGGAAGCGGAGCCAGAAGAACCAGTTGAGGCAGAGACAGAGAAGGCAGAAGCGAAAGAAGAAGAAGTGATTCCGGCAGCGGAGGACACTGGTGCCGTTGAAGAATCTACGGATGCGGAGAATTAGAAGCATGTATAGTTATGTGAATAGTTCTTTGTAAAATGTGACGATGTGACAATGATTTGAAAGAGGACATCGGAAATGGCTAATTTGAAGATGCCAGATATAAATAATGTAATTATTGCTGGCAATTTGACATGTGACCCTTCTTTTCGCAAAACCAAAAATGGAACGCCGGTGGCAAATTTTTTTATTGCCTCTAATCGAAAATTTAAAGACAATAATGGAAATTGGCGTGAGAATGTGTGCTACATCGGAGTTGTTGCGTGGTATAAGTTAGCAGAAAGCTGCTATGAAAATATCAAGAAGGGCAGCGCAGTAATTGTCGATGGCGAGCTCCAAAGCCGGAGTTGGAAGAACCCCGATGGGACGAGCCATAATGTAATCGAGATTAAAGCGCGAAGAATACAATTTTTAAACAAAAAAGCGATGCCTGAAGGTCTTGAATCTGATTTTGCTGATGTTGTTGAATCTGATGAGCCGGATGAGATCGATGTAATTGACAATGAAAACGATAACGCCCAAGTGGATTTTGGTCAGATCGAAGAACCGGCTCAAAAAGACGGTGAAGACACTTCATTAGATGCAACCGACGAAACTCAAGACGATACCAATGAAGAAACAGATTTTGATTTTGGTTATCAAGATTTGGAGTTGTAATTTTCGAGGTACAGTGAACTAAACCACAAAAAGTGAGGGAAAATTTAATTATGATGAAGAAAAAAAGAGTCTGTCGCTTTTGCGAAGAAGACATCAAATATGTTGATTTTAAAGAGGTCAAAAGACTCGTGCGGTTTACCACGGAACAGGGGAAAATCATTCCCCGACGAACCTCAGGAACGTGCGCTAAACATCAACGTCAGCTTGTGAAAGCGATCAAGCGAGCGCGGCATTTGGCGCTGATTCCGTTTGTTTCCGAAATTACAAGATAGTAAACTTTAAACGTGCGAGGGCAAGAATGAAAATAATTTTACGTAAAGATTTTGAAGGTGTTGGCAAAGCCGGCGAGCTTGTCACGGTCAAAGATGGTTATGCGAGAAATTTTTTGATCCCGCAGGGCATTGCTCTTAAGGCAGACGCCGCCGCCGTAAAACAGTTGGAAGCTGAAAGAAAAATGCAGGAAATGAAAGTTTCGCGCAGCAAAAAGGCTGCTGAGCAATTAGCAGAAGAGTTGGCGAAAGTATCCTGCACGGCAACGGTTACGGTGGGTGAAGAGGATAAAGTTTTTGGTTCCGTAACATCTCAGCAGATTGCCGATCTGTTGAAAGAAAAGGGCTACGAAATCGACAAAAAGAAAATTCGGCTCGATGAACCGATAAAGGCTTTGGGCATTTATGATGTCGCAATTAAGCTGCACCCGGAAGTAGAGACGAAAATTAAGCTGTGGGTGGTCAAAGAGTAAATGTATCAGATCGGATACTTAAATTACGATATTAATTTTAATGATGATTGTCGTGCACAATTAACACATTATTCGGGAAAACTAATGTCTTCAAATGCGGAACTCCCTGAAAAAAGTGCATTGATATGAAAAATAAAAAAGACTGAGCTATCTCAGTCTTTTTTTGTTAAAAAACGGCAAAATCAAAAAAAATCGTTGACTTTAATGGAAAATAATATTAAATTTTTTTAATAGTTTGCTGAAAATCGGTGCATCTTGTGCTGACGCGGCGAAAGCAGAAAATTACTATTTTTTTAGTCACAACAAACTAATTCCATCAATTTGATTCGTAACGTCAAGGCATAAAACGTGAGGGGAGGAGTATCCATGGAAGGTAGGTATCCCGAATGTCTCAAATGTTCAACCGGAGTGCTGGTCCCATTGTCAGATTATGGTCGTGAAGGCTCGTCAATAATGTATAAAGCATGGGTGTGCACAAACCCTGAATGCGGGTTTAACATACGCATTGACAATGGCGAAGTAAGTATTGGCAAAACCATTGGGCAATCTTTTAAGTAATTTGCTCAAATTTGCTAAAAGCTTCTAACCGAGAAGAGGGTAGCGGGAACTGCATTCCTGATGCCCTTTTTCAATTTTGAGAGCGGAATATGGGAATAAAAGAAAAAATATTTTTTAATTTTAAGTATAAAGTCGTTGTTTTTTTGCTTTCGGTTTTGGTGTGGTTTTTTGTTAAAACGGAAGATAATTACAAATATACATTCAATATTCCCCTGCGTATTGCCAATTTGGGAGAAAATCGCATTGTCCAGAACAAACTTCCCGAACAGATTGCCGTTAACTTATGGGGCAAGGGCAGAACTTTGCTCTCGTTCTGGCTGCGAAATGACATGGAATATGTCCTTGATTTGGGAAATGTTGTAGATTCGGCACAAATCATTCTTGATAAAACCAATATTCGCATGTTGCGTGAATCCAACATTGAAGTACTCAATGTTGTCAGTCCGCATCAGGTATTCGTTAAATTGGATCGGCTCATAAAAAAGCCTGTTCCGGTTAAATCTCAGTGCGAAATAGAAACGCAGGCCGGGTACACAATCGTCGGAAAGGTGAAATTTGAACCGGATTCAGTGACGGTTCGGGGACCCGTGCGCAAGATGAAAGATATTCGCATGGTTCTCACGGAGAAAAGACAGTTTCTAAAAGTCAAACACGATTTGGAAAAATGGATCAAACTTATTCCGCCTGTTGCCGAATATGTGACCATTTCGCCGACTGAGGTGAAGCTTATTGCAGATATTCAGAAGTTGATGGAAAAGCCGATTCCTGAAATTCCGGTGGCAGTTATTAATGTGCCGCCTGGGGATACGATTGTTGTCATTCCATCGACATTGTCTCTGGTTCTTGAAGGAGGCTCTGATCAGATTTTGAATGTTACTAAAGACGACATCAGAGTGTACATCGATTATGAAAAAGTCCAGCAGTCGCACGAAAAGGATCATCTGGCGTACATTGACCCTCCTCCGGGAACGAGCTATCGCGACGTGCATCCAACTCGGTTTAAAATTGTGGTTATGAAGAAAAAATAAATGTTTTGAACGGAAGCAAATGAAAATTTTAGCGATAGAAACTTCCTGTGATGAAACCGCAGCAGCGATTTACGACGGAAAGTCGTTGCTGTCCAATGTTGTTGCGTCGCAGACAGTGCACGAAGAATTTGGCGGCGTTGTACCGGAATTGGCGTCACGCGAACACATTCGAAATCTGATGCCTATTGTACAGCGGGCATTTTCTGATGCAAACTCCCGTACCGAAGATGTCGATGCTGTCGCGGTTACGCAAGGCCCCGGTCTCATGGGATCTCTGCTGGTTGGGATAAATTTTGCCAAAGGATTGGCATTTTCCAACGATCTGCCGCTCATTGGAGTCAATCATATTGAAAGTCACATGTTTGCCATTGAGCTGTCGGAAAATGTACCTACTCCGTTTTTATCCCTTGTTGTTTCCGGCGGGCATACGCAATTAGTGCTGGTAAAAGAGTTTGGCGAATATCAATTGCTTGGTAAAACGCTGGATGACGCTGCAGGAGAAGCTTTTGACAAGGTGGCAAAAATGATGGAACTGGGCTATCCGGGTGGTCCGGTTATCGACAAATTAGCGAAACAGGGCGACGCCAATTTTGTCGCTTTTCCACGCGCGTTAATCAAAGAAAAAAATTACAATTTTAGTTTTAGCGGCCTGAAAACTTCTGTGCTCTACTATTTGAAAAATTTATCTACGGAGGAAAGACAACTCCATCTCAACGACATTGTAGCGAGTTTTCAAAAAGCGTTAGTAGATGTGTTGATAAAAAAAACGATTTTGGCGTCACGGGAGTTTCAGATCGATCGGTTGGTTTTAGCCGGTGGCGTGGCGCGAAACAGTTTTCTGCGCCAGGAATTCCAAAAGATTGCTGCCGCGGAGAACAAGCAAATTTTTATTCCGGAACCGATTTTTTGCACGGACAACGCAGCAATGGTAGCTTATGTGGGCCATCGCAAATTTGAGCTGGGACAATTAGCTGATATGTCCATGACGCCTGTTCCCGGGATGAAGTTAATCTGAAAATTTTACCCATGACTACCGAGAAAATATATGGCCGCGTTGTTTTTGACGATCTTTTGCTCCACAGCCATCGCCCTCATTTTGAAATACAATGAAATCAAAAGCGGAAATATTATCATTTTACTCGTTGGCAACTATTTTGTCGCAACGCTGATTGGTTTTTATTTTTTTCAAAAAAGTAGTGGTGACATTTCCCTCTTCACAGCATTGTTCGGATTGATGCTTTCTTTCATGTTTGTGTTTTCATTCTTTGCATTTGCCAAAGGGGTCAGAGCAGCCGGTACAGCACTGGCGTCGCTGAGCGCACGGCTGTCCGTATTGATCCCTGTCATTTTATCGATGATTGTTTTTGATGAGTTGCCGACCGTCTGGCAAGTCGCGGGTTTGTTTTTTGCCGTGTGGACAATTGTTGCCTTTTCCGTTTCATCGAAGAAAAATCCCCATCGCCGTTTGAGCCGCAACGACTATTTCTTTTTGGCTGCGTTGCTGATTGGAATAGGCCTTAACGATTTTTGCATGAAGATTTTTCAACAAGTTCAACCGATGTCAGAAAAGCCATTTTTCTTATTGATGATTTTCGGCTTTTCATTTTTCCTCACAGCAAGGCGCAGTTGCCGGGAATCATTGTTTTTCCGTCCGTAAACGTGGGAATAATTTTAGGAACGGCAATTTTAGCGTGGCTCATTTTTCAAGAAAAACTGAATCGTTGGGGCATGTTTGCGCTTTTTCTTGGAATGGTCGCTGTCGTTTTGCTGGGAATTTAGTGGCGGTTCTTATTGCGAAATTTTTCCAGTTCACGCCGCTCCTTTTTGGTAGGGCGGCCTTTAAACTTGGGATGGCTCATGCGGGTTGACTTGTAAAAAAGACTACGGATATCTTCAGCTTCTTTTTCTTCCTGAGTCGGTTCGTGTTCGTGGTAAAGTAGTTTTGCCAGGTCAGCCTTTATCGATTTGTTTACTATGTCCAGAACATCAAACCGGCGCATACGCCATTTGTTTTTTACGCTGATTTTATCGCCGATTTTGATCACGCGGGAGGGTTTGGCAACGCGATCATTGACTTGAACTTTACCCTGCGAACAAGCTTCTGCCGCCTGGCTCCGCGTTTTGTAAATTCGGGCGATTTTTAACCATTTATCCAGCCGGATTGATTTGTCTTCATGCTCTGCCATTGAACTCAAACTCCGAAAGTTTATCTACCACACACGTCTAATATAGCAACTAAATTCTTCAGAAACAACAAAAAAATGGTTTCAAAATTTAATTGCATCTTTTATGAGATATTTGTAAATTACAAAGTAAATTAAAAGCAAGGATTTTAGTATCACAATGAAAAGAATCTCCGTTTTTATCGCTATCCTATTTTTTTGCGTCTCTTTTCCGGCTTCGGCGGAAATGCACTCTTTTGTCGGGTCAGTTTCTTCTCCGAAATTTTCTCCATCAGGAAAGACTATTCTGTTCAGCAGCACAGATTATCACGGATTGTATTTGCTGGATTTGGGCACAAAACAAATTCGACAATTGATAGAAAACAGAAATGGTGGTTACGGGGCTAATTTCTCGCCAGATGGTAGTTTCATCGCTTTCAAATTAATCAAAGATGACGGCGCACAAATTCCTTGCTTGTATAGTCTCAATAAAAATTCTCTTGTTGAATTGCACGCGCCTTCTTTTTTGGCGGGTGTCCCCTCTTTTGCCGGAGACGGGAGTTTCTGCTTTACTGTTGATAGCTCGCTTTTTGTTTACAATAAAAACTTGCAGCTTAAAAATATTTTCCAGTTACAAAATTATTGCAACCTCGCGCGCATTTCACCTGATGGAAAATTTGTCGCTTTCAATGACAATTTTGATCAAATTTGGATACTGTCTTTGATAGACGGTTCAAAAAGGCAGGTTACTAATGATCAAGGATATTTTTTCCCTCAATGGTCTCCTCACGGAAAGAAATTATCTGTCCGCTCGCTTTCCGGTGATGTGTGGGTTTTTGATTTGACGACCGATGAAGCGTTCAATTTAGGCGCGGGTGGTTCTGTGAATTGGGCAGATGATGATCATTTGGTTTTTGTGCGCTATTACTGGGGCGATAGATTCCAATTAAAAAAAACAGAATTAGTATTTACCGACTTTCAGGGAAAAAACTATCAGATTATTTCCGGAATTGACATCAGTGATGCGCGTTTTTTAAGTTTTCATTTTCAAAATGGCCAACTGGTAATTTCTGCAGAAAATCGATTGGTGTTAGCGAATTGGAAAAAAGGAAGTTTCCAAATAGAGCAACATCTGTCGCATGAGATTAATATCTCTAGTTTAAAAACTCCAAAAGATTTACCGCTGGTCAAATTATCCGCACGGTCTGAACCGGACGCGCCAGTGGCAAACGGATTTAATGCCCCATATTTTCATCAGGTTTATGACGTGCCCAATTGGTTTAACGGTCACTGGGCATGTGGTGCGACTACCGCGTTGATGGGACTCCAGTACTATAAAATTTTGCCCGCTTGGCCCGTAAATTGCTCATATCCGTACGCCCACCAAAGTTCACACGGAAGATACATTTGTGAGATTTATTCTTTCAATGGCTATACCTACAACATCGGCGGATACGATCCTGACGGGGGCGTCGCTTACGGAGGCTACGGCTTTATTATTCAAAACAATTGGCTGGACACAAAGGGAAATATGGCAAAATATGTTCGCCAGCACGGCGTTGGGTCTGATGTTGACTGGTCTCCCAATTTCAGCAAGTTCAGCAAAAATATCAAAGAGGCGTTTCCGGTTGTGATTTTAAACAGCCTCACAACAGCGGGACATTACATTTTAGGTGTTGGCGAAATTGCGGCGCAACACGCTGTGATCGTAAATGATCCGTACGGCAACAAAAATCAAGGTTACATGAACTATAATGGCAAAAATGTGACCTACGACTGGCCTGGCTACAGCAATGGGCATGCAAATTTGAACATTGTTCATTGTTTCATTTACATGCGCCAGGGAGCAGATTTGACGCTATCAGCACCTCAGATACCAGATACACTTGAACTCGCGCAAACTGTGGCAACCGATTTTATCGTACGAAACGTAGGCACGAAATCGGCGGACAGCTCGCATTTGGCGATCTATTTGTCTCTTGACAGAGTGTTTAACGCGAACGATATTCTGCTCGCAAAAGCCTTGATTCCTGAAATCGATGCCGGGGACACAGTTCAGGTCTCTTGCAAAATTCAATTGCCAGATTCTTTACCCAGCTATCGCTGGTCTTTGATTGCCCGCGCCGACGAGGAGAACGCTATTTTGGAGACAGATGAAAATAACAACATGGCTTACTCCCAGTTTGTTTTGAAGGGCTATCCCCGAGTTTTTCGC
Organism: Candidatus Zhuqueibacterota bacterium 4484_87; assembly: GCA_002085355.1. GTDB lineage: Bacteria > Zhuqueibacterota > Zhuqueibacteria > Thermofontimicrobiales > Thermofontimicrobiaceae > 4484-87. Next base: position 45,487 of record NATN01000037.1, read on the forward strand.
ATGAGGCCGATTGCGAATTCCACCGTGGACACCGATCAGCCGGAAATCAGCGCCTATTTCAGTGACGCTTATTTTCCTGTAATTTCCGATTCGATAAAATTATTTCTTGACGATTACGATTACTCCGATTCGCTGCAAGTGGCAGGGAATAAAGTGACTTTTCAACCGGTTAACGCACTTTCTCATACGGAGCATCGTGTGCGATTGGAAGTGCTAAATTCCGCAGGTAACCGTGCTGTGGCAACATGGACTTTTTCTGTGCTGACGACCTCTGTGGAGGGAGGCGATGCGGCAAAAGCCGAAAATTTCCGGTTAGCCCAAAATTATCCCAACCCGTTTAACGCGACGACGAATATTCAATTTGAATTGCCAGCTCCGGGAATGGTTCACGTGGAAATTTATGCGCAGGATGGCTCACTCGTCCGCCTTTTTAAATTTTTTGCGGGAAGTTCCGGGAAATATGCGATTCAGTGGGATGGAAAAAATGCGCATGGACAAACTGTGGGGAGTGGCCTTTATTTTTATCGGATTCGTTCCGGGCGGTTTTCCGCAGCGAAGCGGATGATTTTTTTGAAATAGTATCAGTTGTCCATAAGATTTGCTAACTATTGTGAAATTAATTTTTTGACAAGCTAACAGGATAAACCGGATAATAAATATGATTTTTAATCAAGTAAATCCGGTTATCCTGTCAAAGGTCCCTAGCGGCAGGGTGCCGGTGTAGCATCCGCTCTCGTCGCTCGGCGTGAACCCAAACCCCCGAATGGCAGGATCATAGGCGTAGATTTGCACGCCTGGCACCGGGTTGCCGGCTCCATCGGTGATGCACCCGGCTACCGTGAAGCCAGACGTAAGGACGACGTCCCG